>JAEETR010000092.1 GCA_016286595.1 Oscillospiraceae bacterium
CATGAAGACAAGTATCGCACCGGCGATGATGGCAATTTTCATATTTTTCACCTCAATATCGGAATTGTATGATACAATACCGGTAAGTTTTCTTCGGGGGTTAACGATGTATTACCGTACGCTCAACTCATATCTGCGGGAGAGGTTCGGCACGAAGGTGTACAAGCTCTCCCTGGACGGGGGCATGACCTGCCCCACGAGGGACGGCACGCTGGGTACCCGCGGGTGCATATTCTGCTCCCGGGCCGGAGGCGGTGAGTTCGCCGCGCCACCCGCGCCCATAGACGAGCAGATGGAGAACGCCAGGCGACGCGTGGCCGCCAAGGCGGGAAACGCCCGTTATATAGCCTATTTCCAGAGCTTCACCAACACCTACGCGCCGGTGGAGCGCCTTGAAAGTCTCTTTTATCCCGCAATAGAACGGGAGGAGGTGGCGGCGCTGTCCATCGCCACACGTCCGGACTGTCTGCCCGGCCCGGTGCTGGAACTGATAGAGCGTCTTAATCGCATAAAGCTCGTTTTCGTGGAGCTGGGACTGCAGACCATACATCCCGCCACCGCCGGATATATCCGCCGCGGCTACGACCTTCCCGTCTACGATAAAGCCGTCGCCGCTCTACACGACGCCGGGGCGGAGGTGGTCACCCACGTGATAATCGGTCTTCCCGGCGAGACGCCGGAAATGACCTTCGCCACGGCCCGGTACGTCGGCCACAGCGGCACTGACGGAGTGAAGCTGCAGCTTCTGCACGTGCTGAAAAGCGCCGATCTTGCGGCGGAATACGAAGCCGGGAGGTTCCGTACCCTTACGATGGAGGAGTACGTTGAGATCCTCGCCGGGTGTATAAGAAGCCTTCCGCCCCGCGTGGTCATCCACCGCCTCACCGGCGACGGGGACAAGCGGGAGCTTATCGCCCCGCTGTGGAGCGGGAACAAAAAGGCGGTGCTGAACGCGGTAAAACGCTATTTTGAAGAGAATAACGTCACGCAGGGGGAGTGGTACTTTTAGGCCGCTCCCTTTTTTCCGTTATGGCGGGCAGGGCGATGGCGAAGAGCACCAGCGCGATGCCGACGATCTGCACGGCGGAAAGCGTCTCCTTGTAGATGAATATGCCAGCCAGCGTGGCCACCACCGGCTCCACCGCCACCATGACGGCGGCCCGGGAACTCTCAACGCCCTCAAGACCGAGCGTGTAGAGAAGATAGGGCAGAACGGTGGTCATCAGGGCGAAAAGCAGCATAAAGCCGATATTGCCCGCGCTGGCCGCGGCGGAGATTATCCGCCCCGGATTGCAGAGAGGAAGACCGCCCGCCGCTGCAAAAATAAAAGTGTAGGTCGTTATGGTAATGGGACTGTACCCCCTGACCAGGGCGCATCGGGAAAAAATACTGTAAAGGGCGTAGCCCACTCCGGCGCCCACGCCCGTCAGAAGACCCAGCGGCGTAAGACTGCCGGCGCCGGCGATACCGCTGACCAGAGCGCACCCGGCCACCACCATCAGCGCCGCGGCGATCTTCAAGGCCGTCAGCCGCTCCCTGAAGAACAGGGCGGACAGGGCTGTGACGAAGATGGGGGAGGTGTACAGCAGCACCGCCGCCGTGGCAAGATCCGTGGCCTGAATGGTGCGGAAATAGCAGTAGTTGAAAAATATGATGCTCAGTATCCCCGTGCCGATGAAACACCACGCGTCGCCAAGCCGTATCTTCAGCTTCTTTCTGTCGGTGACGGCCAGGAACGCGGTGAGAAGCACCGCCGTCAGCAGGCACCGCACCTCGCTCATGTCGAGGGACGTCAGGCCCATATCCGCCAGACGGCGGACGAAAAAGCCCATGAAGCCCCACATCGTTCCGGCGAGGATTATAAATATCACGTGTTTTTTAGATCTCATCCCTACATTACCCTGCCCGGTCCTCCGGGCGACGCGTCAGTTCTTCGCGGCCAGTACGGCCTTTACCAGCTCGAATATCTTTTCCGTAGAGGATATGCTCAGCCGCTCGTCGACGGAGTGGACGGCCTTCAGGTCGGGACCCAGCGCCACGCAGTCCAGCCCGGGCAGCTTCTCGGCAAACAGCCCGCACTCAAGACCGCCGTGGGTGGCCACGATCTTCGGCTCGTGACCGAACATATCGGTAAATACCTTAACCATCGTGTCCCGCAGAGGGGAGTCGACGGCATATTCCCAGGCAGGGTACTCGCTGCGGCTGGTCACCGTGCCGCCCACGGCGGCGTAAACGGCGGTGAGCCGGTCGAAGAGCATCTCCTTCTGTGTGCCGAAGCTGCTGCGCACGGAGAACGAGCAGCGCAGGGCGTCGCTCTCCAGCTTCATAACGCCCATGTTGAGGCTGGTCTGCACCAGCCCGGGAATGGCCATGCTCATCTCCTGCACGCCCTGAGGAGAGCAGAAAAGGGCGTAAATGACCTTTCCGGTATCCTCGGCACATACCGCGTCGCCGCCGCCCTCCGCGGGGGCAAAGCTTACAGTGACGCCTTCGTCGGAGGACGCGTACTCGTGCTTGAGGGCTGCGTCGATGCGGGCCGCCTCGGCCTTCAGCGCGTCAAGGCACCCGCTGTCCGCGGCTATCTCCGCCGTGGCGGCGGAGCATATGACGTTGTCCAGCCGCCCTCCGGAGGCGGATACCAGACGGAAGGGCGCGGTCTTGTACAGGGCGTTCAGCACCCGCCCCATAAGAGCGTTGGCGCTGGCCCGGCCCTTGTCTATCTCCATGCCGGAATGGCCGCCTCTGAGCCCATCGATTGTTATGACCGCGTGGGGAAGAGCGCACTTTTCGCGCCTTACGGGCACCGTACAGTCTGCCCGCAGACCGCCCGCGCAGCCCACGGTGAACTCTCCGAACTCCTCGGAGTCGAGATTGATGAGCCTGCGGCCCTTCAGCGGCGTCACGTCAAGGGCGGCGGCGCCGTCCATGCCAACCTCCTCGTCTACGGTGAACACGGCTTCAATGCGGGGGTGGGGGAGGGCGTCGTCGTCCAGAATGGCCATTATCATTGCCACGGCTATGCCGTTGTCGCCGCCCAGTGAGGTCCGGTCTGCCCGTACCCAGTCCCCGTCCACGAAGACGGATATGGGGTCTGTGGTGAAATCGATGTCTCTGTCCGCGGTCTTGACGCAGACCATGTCCATATGCCCCTGGAGTATGACGGCGGGCTCGTTCTCGTAACCGGAGGAGGCCTCCTTTATGATGATCACGTTGTTGACGCCGTCCTGATAGTGCTCCAGGCCGCGGTCCGCGGCGAAGCGGGCGCACAGGTCGCTTATGGCTTTGGTGTTGCCGGAGCCGTGAGGTACGGAGCATATCTGCCCGAAGAAGTGAAAGACCTTTTCCGGTCTGCAGTTTTCAAGAGCGCTCATATATATTATGTCCTTTCGGCGTTTATAGTGGGATGGCAGAGACAATTATATCAACAATTATCCCGTTGCGCAACGGATCGGACATTTTTTCAAACAGGGGTTGACAACGGCTGACTGCCGGTGTAATATCATAGTTGAACAATCGTTCAACTATTCAAATGAAAGGGGACACCCGTATGGCGCCGGAATTCGATCTGGACCTTTGTGACTGCGAGGTCATACATGAGGACGTGGTTAACAAGGTGAGGGGCGCTCTGCTGCCGGGGGAGGATTACTCGGACCTGGCGCAGCTTATGAAGAACTTTGCCGACGGTACCCGGGTCCGCATCCTTCACGCGCTGGAGATGCACGAGATGTGCGTGTGCGATCTGGCTGCGCTGCTGGGGCTGACCAAATCCGCGGTGTCCCATCAGCTGAAAAACCTGCGCCTTGCCCGTCTGGTGAAGAACAGACGAGAGGGGCAGGTGGTCTATTACTCCCTGGCGGACGACCACGTGAAGCTCATCATAGACATGGGCCTGGAGCACCTGCAGGAGGAAAAGTGATCTGTTCCCCGGACAAACCGGGGATTATACGAGAATAAAGAAAGGGGAACCGCTATGAAAAAGAAATTCAAATGCGAAGTGGACTGCGCCGACTGCGCCGCCAAGATCGAGAGGGCCGTTAAAAAGGTGGATGGCGTGGAGGACGCCGCCGTC
>JAEETR010000093.1 GCA_016286595.1 Oscillospiraceae bacterium
CACTCTGGCCAACGTGATCGCCCGGCCCCAGTTCATCGCCTACAAGATAGCACCCCAGCCGTTTCTGGTGCGGCTGAGCGAAAAGCTGGGCGCCATGAACGTGGGCTGGACCAGCCACGACCCCGAGTCCGAAAAAGGCCGTGACGCGGTGATATTCGAGTTCTACGAGCCAGGCATCACCTATGAGCGGCAGGAAGCGGACGAGGAATAATCGATAACGCAAAAAGCGGGCTCACCCTTTGGGGCGAGCCCGTTTTATCGTTTTGCTTCTCTCATTTCGTCTGTTCCGGATCGTGCAGGTCCTCTTCCATGAGTTTTACCATTATCGCGGCAAATCCCGGGTCGAACTGGGTGCCCGCATTCTCCTCCAGTTCCCGCCTGACGTCCTGATTCGACAGGGGTTGACGATAGCTTCTCACGGAGGTCATGGCGTCGTAAGCGTCCGCCACGGCTATTATCCGGGCGATCTCGGGGATATCCTCCCCCTTCAGGCCATCGGGATAGCCGTTGCCGTCGTACCGCTCATGGTGGTACCTGGCGCCCTGACTCAGAAACGGCGCCTGCTTTATGCTGGAAAGAATGCGGCTGCCCAGGATGGAATGGCTCCTTATCTGGACAAATTCCTCCTCCGTAAGAGGTCCGATCTTGTTGATGATATCGTTTCTCACGCCGATCTTGCCTATATCGTGCAGCAACGCGGCGAAATAGACCTGCTCGCACTGCTCCCCGGACAATCCCGCCGCCGCGGCTATCCTTCTTGAATACGCGGCGACCCGTATGGAATGCCCCCGGGTATAATTGTCCTTCGCGTCGATGGCGTTTGCCAGGGCCTCGGTCGTCTGCTCGAAAAGGGCGGCCTCCTTCTCCCGGGCCTGCTTGTAGAACTCCAGCTCGTGCCGGGCCGCCCGCTCGGCCGCGTCGCTGAGATAACGAAGGGTAAAGGTGTAGAATATGCAAACCACGAAGGCCATGGTCATGTTCGTCAGGGACAGGCCGTAGGCGAATATCTGCAGCACCGACGACACGGTGGGCAGCGCTATGCACACGATAAGCGAGTTGACCCGGTGGCGGTTTATCCGCTTTCTGTTCTCGATTATCGACCACTCCTGCAGCAGCACGATGAGAAACGGCACCACGTAGCAAAGCACGTTCCAGCGGGCCCGGTGATATACGTTGTTCTCGTCGAAGGTGTAGTAAAGTCCGGTGAACTGAGATATCACGACGAGCGCCATGCCCGCGGCGAACAGTATATCCGCGATCTTCAGCTGCGGCGGTACCCGCGGCAGACCCGCCTCGTGCAGATACGTGTCCTCCAGGCACCTGGTAACAAGAAACGGTATCACCAGCGACATGGCGTAGACCATGCCGTTGCTTATCCTCACCATGTAATAGCCCGTTACGCTGACGTCGCCCCTGTACAGGTAAGAGAAGCGGTCGAACATGAGGAGCAGCATGGCGCACAGCTCCATGCCGGCAAGAATGAGCTTCGTATTGAGGGGCAGGGACCTGGTGATGAGCGTCATGACGGTGAGTATGCCGCACATACCGCACATGAACATCATGATATCGAGCTGGTACTCAAGCAATGCGCCCACGTTTCTCCCCTCCCGCCGCATTTTGCCGCGCTGTCAGCCGGGTATGCCGATACGGACGTACAATCAGATCACTGTGTATTTTATTACATTTTCCTTTGGAATGCAAGGGATAGACACGATTTGCGGGCCGGTCATTTCATCCCGGTATTTTCCCGCGTTGGCGGGCGTTAATGCCGTCCGTCCATCAAGGGGGATATGAAAAAGGCGCGTCCTGCGGGCACGCCTTTTATGCATATTATTCACTCTTTTTATTCAGGATACGCGGGTCCCGCTCTTCATCTCCTGCTTGCGGACGTACATCAGCTGATCGGCCCGGTCAAACACGTCGTTTATGCGCTCATCCCGGCCCGCCGTGAACTCCGACAATCCCGCCGCGATCATCACCCGTCCGCTGTCCGTACTGTCGTCCATATCGCGGTTGAACCCGTCAAGCAGTTCCGTCCTGTGCAGATAATCCTCGCCCTCCAGGACGGCGGCAAACTCGTCCCCGCCGATGCGGAACACTCTGCTGTTGGGGAAATGACCGCGGATGACGCTGCTGGCGTCCACTATCAGCTGGTCGCCCTTCTCGTGGCCCAGCCTGTCGTTTATCTTCTTCAGATCGTTCAGGTCGAAGACGGCCACCGCAAAATCGGAGACTCGTCCCGCCGCGATGTCCTCGTCTATCTTCTCCTCCACCTCTACGAAGGCCAGCTTGCTCTGCACGCCGGTGAGGGCGTCCTGGTACGCAAGTCTGCGGGCGGATCTCAGCTCCTCGTACTGGCGTTTCTCCCGCTCCAGCGCCCCCTCGAGCTCGTACTTGTACTCCTGTTTCTCATCATTGACAACGAAGGTATGGAGAAGGCACGTGCCCGTCATATAGGCCATGGAGTACATGGGAAGATAGGGCATCCAAAACTGGATGATGATGAAAACGTCCATTATAAGGCCGAAAAAGGCGATCGAACGCAGACGTTTGGCGTAAGCGCCCTTTTGTCTGGCCATGGAGAAGAAGGCGAAAATCGAGATGACGAGCAGAAGCACTATCTGCACCGCAAACATGACGTATCTTAAGGTCCCGGCGGTATAAACGCTGTCGCTGTCCACGGTGAACAGCACCGGCAGGACGAAATTGATCCCCACTATGACGGCGACGGCCGCGCAGAACACCCGGCCGAACCATACGAGGATCCTGCCGGAAACGTTTTCCGCGTTGAGATACGATACGGTGAACCGTGTCCAGAGCATGGTGCCTACGGCCATCACGAGAAAATATATCACCGTATCTATGTACAGCAGCGGCGCCTGCTTCTGACTTTCCAGCACGCCCCAGAGTATGTCGGATACGTAGTAGATCAATACCGCGATGAGGAATCGCCGGTACTGTATCCACGCGGGGAATTCCCTGCCGCTTCTGCGCCCCAGCAGAATATCTATATTCTCGATACAGAGCACGAATATGGCAATGAACCCTATTGCAGAATAATACATCGCGTACAACTTCCAGATTTCTTTTTGTCGGGCGGGATAACAACCCATAAAATCATACCACACCGCCGTTTTCTTTTCAACACTCAGGCGCAAAACAAAAAACAGCGCGTCCTTATGGATGCGCTGTTTCTTTGTTCGGATATCAGCTGTCAGGCCCTTTTGTTTCTTCCCCAGAAAACGTTGTAACGGTCGGGCTTCCACTCGGGGTCCACGTCCTTCACGGCCTCGGCGGCGGTTATCTCCGCGTCGCCGTTGTCGATGTCGATGAGGGTGTAGCGGTCGTTGCCCATGCCCAGCTCCTTCATGTAGCTGAGCTGACGCAGGCCGTGGCGCGTCTCCACCCGCTCGATGAGGGCCTTGCCGCCGCCCTTTGGCAGGTTGTAGATGAGGTCGATGCAGGCGTTGTCCACGGCGAGTATATCAAGGGAGGCGAGAATGCCCACGTCGGGAGTGACGACGGGTTCTGCGCCCACGCCCTCGCAGTCGCAGGATACGGACATGTTGCGCATGGTGTTGATGAAGCATACGTGGGGGGCGAAATGGTCCACGGTGGCTTTGGTGCTCTCGGTCATGCGCTCCATGAACTCTTCCTGGGTAATGCTCCACATATCCATGGAGTTGGGGTCGGTATGTATCTCCTTTTTACCTATGCGTCCGTCGGCGCAGCCGATGCCGATGTTCTTGTTGCTGCCGCCGAAGCCGCCCATGGTGTGGCCCTTGAAGTGAGTCAGCACCAGCAGGGAGTCGTAGTCGAGAAGGCCCTTGCCCACGTGCATCTCGTCGAACCACTTGCCGCCCTTGACGGGCAGGGCCGCCACGCCGTGCTCGTCGGTGATGTCCACGGGGCAGAAGGTCCAGCCGTTTATTTTAAGCGTTTCCCTGTGCTGCTCGGTGGTGTATCTGCTGCCCTCGTAATAGGTGTTGGTCTCCACGATGGTGGCCTCGGGCTGACGGGAGGCCAGCAGTTCCTTCACCCAGGGTCTGGGCAGGAAGTTGGGGCCCTCGGCCTCGCCGGTGTGGAGCTTGACCGCCACCTTGCCGGTCAGTACGGAACTGACGCGGTCGTAGATCTTCTTCAGCCCCTCTTCAGACAGATCGCGGGTAAAGAACACTACGCTCTTTTCGCCCGTGCGCCGGTCATAGGGTACGTACTTGTTGCCGTCTTTTCCGGGGACGGCGTTGATGTCCTTCATGGTACATCTCCTTTCTGCTGCCAAAACGTTTCTTCCTGTTTCCTGAGAGGCGGTTCCTCCGCCCCGATTATCCGATTTATTGCCTGAAACGATTATAACATACTGCCGCGGGAAAAGGCAACAGCGCAAAAACTCCGGCACGCTGTCGACGTGCCGGAGTTCTCACGCGAAAGAAAGCCCAAAGATGCGCCAAAGCACAGAAGGAATACAACAATAAAAAGCTTTACGAACAGGAATTTCAGTTTCTTTTTCGAGTCATAACGGCGCCGGCAAACGAACATATAAAAATAAATGGAGCTATCCTCACGAAGATCCATACGAACGCGTGAACAGCCGTACCGACGACGGCGGTTTCCGGATCACCGTAATCCCATTCCAGACAAACATTTCCGGCTAAAAAGACCGCAATAAAAATCAGAACGATGATGACGCACGCTGCTATAAAGGTCCAGTATAATATCTTCCGTCTGGAAGCCTTTTGCCGCGCGAGCTGCAGATTTATGATTTCGAGTTTTTCCGATAATTCCCTGACGTCTGCCGGTGAACTGTCGGCAGCCTTTTCACCGAGCAATGTGCTGACAGGCGTTTCAAGCGCATCTGAAATAGTTATCAGCATCTCGGAATCCGGTACGGATAAGCCGCGTTCCCACTTGGAAACAGTCTGGCGCACCACGTTCAGCTTTATCGCGAGTTCCTCTTGTGAAAGACCTTTTGATTGCCTGACTGCTTTAATGTTTTCGTTTAACATGAGCGAAAACCTCCTTTCGCAGTCACTGTACTTCAATACCAGCCGTTGCGGCAAGCAACGTATTGTAACATTCTGACAAATTGCGTTTTTTTGCTCTCTTTCACTCTGTCCATACAGCGAATATAACACATCATAGCATATGCAAAGAAGCCCAAAAAGTCGTGGCAGACTTTTTGGGCTTCTCTTATGGTGCGGGCACGGGGACTTGAACCCCGACGCGGTTAAGCACAAGAACCTAAATCTTGCATGTCTGCCAATCCCATCATGCCCGCGCATTACGGCGGACGGGTCAGCCGTCCGCCGTGAAATTATAACAGTATTTTCCGCATATTTCAAGCAGTCTGCTCCGGTCCGCTCTCGCTGTACAGCGGGAAGGTTATTGTGAAGCGCATGCCGCCCTCTTCCCTGTTGACCGCGGTCACGTCGCCGTCGAAGCTGCGGACGATGGAGTAGACTATCGAAAGGCCAAGGCCGGAACCGCCCATCTCCCGGGATCGGGCCTTGTCGACCCGGTAGAACCGGTCGAAGATGTGGGGCAGATCCTCCTCCGGTATGCCGAAGCCGGTATCGTCCACCATGAGCACGGCGTTCTCCCCGTCGTTTTCCAGAGTCACGTTCACGCTGCCGTCGTCATAGTTATATTTTATGGCGTTTTCCACCACGTTGAGCACCACGCGGTATATGTCGTCCTCCGCGGCGCTTATGACGCAGTTCTCCGCCAGAGTGAACGACAGCGTCACGCCCTTTTCCGCGGCTATGGGCAGCAGCACCCGCATTGCCCGGGAGGCCATCTGTCCCACGTCCACCGCGACCCGTCCCGACTCACTGGCGTTGTCCAGCCTTGTGAGAGTCAGCAGTTCCTCTGTGGTATGGGCAAGGCGCTCCGCCTCGCCGCCTATGTCGTTGACGAACTCCAGCATGGTCTTTCTGTCCATGTTCTCGTTCTGCACGATACTGTCGCTAAGAAGCCGGATGGAGGCCAGGGGCGTTTTCAGTTCGTGGGAGGCGTCGGCTACGAAGCGGCGGCGTATCTCCTCGTTGCTCTGCAGGCGGTCGGTGAGGCTGTTGAATTCCTCGGACAGCCGGGCCAGCTCGTCGTGGCCGCGCACGTTTATGCGGTAGTTGTACTCGCCCTCCCGGACGGTCTGTATGGCGTCGAGCACCCGGCGGATGCGGTAGGAGATTGTGCCGGAGAATATAAGGCTCAGCACCAGCGCCAGGAAGCACACCGCCACGCTTATCTTGAGCATATCGTCCCGCAGGCCGATGATTATATCGCCCTGCTCCGTGTCCCGCTCGTAGACGCACACCGCGCCCACCACCATGCTCCTTGACATTATGGGCACGCAGGCGTAGCTGTAAAACACCCCGTCGTCAAAGGTGGAGAGGAAGGAGTTTTTTCCCTCAAGGGCAAGGCTTATCACCCGGGATTCCTCTTCTCCGCCGGTGTGGGAAAGGCCGGACTCAAAGTATATCTCCCGTCCCTCCGGATTGACCACCGTTACGTCCGTCAGGCCGCTGGTATCCAGCAGGTCCACCACCTGCTTCACTCCGTCGTACGAGACCTTTTCAAGCGCCTCCAGGGAATTGCCGATGGTGGCCGCCTGGGCCATGAGGCTGGTGCGCTTTGAAACGAACACCAGCTCCCTGGACTGGATGGGCGGATAGATGTTGAGTATCACCAGGGCCACGGCCACTATGGCCACGTAAGTCAGGAAAAACTTCGTGCGCAGGCCGAAGATGGTCATGCGGCGGGACTTTGCGTTATCCCTTGAAATAGTAGCCCACCCCCCACTTGGTCAGTATGAGCTCAGGCTCGGAAACGTTCTTCTCCAGCTTGTCGCGCAGGCGGTGGACGTGGACGTCCACGGTGCGGATATCTCCCCGGTAGTTCTCTCCCCAGATGATCTCCAGCAGTTTTTCCCTGCTGTAAAGGCGGCCGGGGTTGCGCATGAGCAGTTCCAGCACGTCGAACTCCTTGCCGGTGAGTTCCACCTTCACTCCGTCCTTGACGGCGGTGCGCTGGTTCACGTCCAGCGTTATGCCCTCGGCGGAGATGGTACTGGACTGGGCCTGTGCGATGTTCTGAGCCTTGGCGGCGCGGCGCAGCAGCGCTCTTACCCGGGCGTTGAGTTCCAGGATGTTGAAGGGTTTGGTTATATAGTCGTCGGCGCCGTACTCGAAGCCGATGAGCTTGTCCATATCGTCGGAACGGGCGGTGAGCATGATTATGGGCACGTTTGAGAACTCGCGGATCTGGCGGCAGGCGTGAAGACCGTCCTGCTTGGGCATCATAAGGTCCAGGATGATGGCGTCGAAATCGCCCTCGCGGGCAAGGCGCACCGCCTCCTCGCCGTCATAGCCCACCTCTACCTGATAGCCCTCGTTCTCAAGGTTGAACTTTATCCCCTTGACAAGCAGTTTTTCATCGTCGACAACAAGTATCTTCATATGCCCTGCCCTCCTTTACACCGTAATAAGATCGCTGATATTCCCGTAAAGCTGTTCTCCTATGCCGCTGACCCTCATGATATCCCGCGTCTCGGCAAATTCGCCGTTCTCCTCACGGTACCGCACTATCCTCTCCGCCAGGGTCCTGCCGATGCCCGGCAGGGTCATAAGTTCTCCAACTCCGGCGGTGTTGACGTTCACCCTGTCGGCTTCATCATCGCCGGAGGCACGGTCCGCCCCGCCGTATTCCGGGCCGCCGGAACGGGCGTAGGGCAGCCGTTCCGACCCGGGGACCGCCGTGGTAATCACCACCTCGCGGCCGGCATAGCTTCTGCCCAGGAAAAATCCCGCGGCGAAAACCGCTATCGCGGCGCATACCGAGACCGCGATGATCTCTTTTCTGCCAAATTTCATCCAGTCGTCCTAAAATTCTTCTCATAATGTTGATTTTACTGAGAAAATTATATATTATTATAACGACAAAAACAATATGTTTTGCGACTGTCAGTCTACATTATTTTCGCTGCCGCTCAGCGGCGCTTCGGGAGATACCATGAACGTACGGAAAAGACTTATTTCTTCGGCAGCCTTCGCGCTGGCGCTGGCGTGTCTTATATCGCTTATGCCTGTGAACGCCCGGGCTGCCGACGCCATAGATATCCAGGCCGGAGCGGCCATACTCGTCGAGGCCAACACCGGCAAGGTGCTGTACGTAAAGAACG
>JAEETR010000094.1 GCA_016286595.1 Oscillospiraceae bacterium
GCGCCGGTCAGGGCCCTTACGGCGGCGCCTCTGCCCAGCTCCAAGCGGTCGTAGCCGGAAGCGAAACGAAGATCGTCAAGACCGGCCATTGCCCCGGCCGCTTTTGCCGCGCTCTCGTCCAGCTTCGAGGATACGTGTTCCTCCATGGCGGCGATCTTCCCCTCCCCGGCCTCCGTGACGCCGGGGACGTAGGTGCCCTCGATATAGGCAAGGGAAACAAGCGGGTCGGACGCGCTGCCCGCGTTCCCCGCCGCCGCCGATGTCAGGCACACCATGAAGGCCGATATTAGGATGAACGATACGAGTCTTTTCATGGCTACATTGTAGCACGGCGCCGGCATAATATCAACCGACTAAATATCCCTCCGCCTCCGTGGGGGAGATTGAATTCCGGCGCGCCCTGTGGTAAAATTTATACGCAGCTTTATGCATAACGTTATGCGCGGAGGAGAAGGCCCATGGACTGGCTTGAAATAACCCTGAACGCCGCACCGGAGGAGCTGGACGGTCTCACAGACAGGCTCACCGGTCTGGGGGTGGAGGGCATAATCACTGAGGACGCCGCCGTTTATCAGGAGTTCCTCGAAAACAACCGCCAGTACTGGGACTACGTGGACGAGTCGGTGATGGAGTCCGTAAAGGGCGTATCCCGCCTGAAGTTTTATCTTGAGGACTCCCCCGCCGGAGCCGCCCAGCTGAAGGATCTCTCCGCCTGCCTGCCCGGCTATGAGCTCATCTCCCGAAAGGTAAAGGACGAGGACTGGGAGAACAACTGGAAGCAGTACTACGATCCCATCAACGTGGGAGAAAGGCTCCTGATCGTGCCCCAGTGGCTGGACACGCCGCCCCACCGTGACGACGCGGTGGTGCTCCGCCTCGACCCGGGCCTCATATTCGGCACCGGCTCCCATCCCACCACGAAGATGTGCCTTGAGATGCTGGAACGGCTGGAAGTGGATAACAAAACGGTCCTCGATCTCGGCTGCGGCAGCGGGATACTGTCCATCGCCGCGCTGCTGCTGGGCGCGTCCGGGGCCGTGGGCGTGGACATAGACGACAAGGCCCCCGCCGTGGTGATGGAGAACGCCGCCTTCAACGGCATCACCGGCGACACGCTTTCCGTATTCGCCGGGGACGTGCTCTCCCCCTCCGGGGCGCAGAGGCGTCTGCAGGGCAGGACCTTCGATATAGTCCTCGCCAACATCGTCGCGGACGTGATAATCGCCCTGTCCGGCAAGGCCATGGAATACACGGCCCCGGGAGGGATATTCGTCTGTTCCGGCATCATAGAAGGCCGGGAGGACGAGGTGGAGACGGCACTGAAAAACGCCGGGTTCACCGTAAAGGAAAAGCATTCGAGCGAGGGCTGGTTCGCCTTTCTCTCGGTAAGGGAGTAAGCCATGATTAAAAACCGCAGAATAAAACTGATATCCGCGCTGCTGCTGACCGCGGCGATACTGATATCCGCCCTGCCCGCCGCCGCGCTGGCCTATGAGCACGACCCACGTCTCAACGACCACGCCATGGCGGACGTAACGGCGGACCCCGACGCCGTCTTCGGCTTTGCCCCCGGTCCCGACGGGAGTCTCGCCTCCTACGCCGGTTACGACTGGGACGACCCCGACGCCGTGGCCGGGTACAGGCAGGCCCGCATCGACTATTTCATGAGCTACGCCGAGATGTACGCGCTGCTGGACGAGATGACCGCCCGGGGCTGCACCGTCGAGGAGACGGCACGGGCCGTCAGCGCAAAGCGCAACGAGCTGCGCATGGCCGCCTACGACGGCGACCCGGAGGGTCTTGCGAAGCTGAAGGAGCGCAATCTTCAGCGCTACGGCCACGAGGAAGGCCCCCTGCCCGACGAGCTGTACGAGCAGTACGGCTCCTGGGAGGCCGTCATCGAGAAGGCCTTCAGCCACAACTCCGGCATGGACGCCTGCGTGGGTCTTTATGACGAGTACTACGACTACTACATAGCCTTCGGATATATTCAGGACGAGCAGGTCGCCCCCGTCAGCCGGGAGTACGCGGTCACCGCCCTGGTCGAGGCTCTCGGTCTCGGCGGCGGTGAGGACGCCCTTTCCGGCTTCACCGACGGCGCCGAGGCCAGCCCGTGGAGCGTTGACGCGCTCAACGCCGCCCTCGGCGGGGGCGTCGTCATCGGCTGCGGCGACGGTACCCTGCAGCCCCGCAGGACCATAACGCGGGCCGAAGCGCTCGTCATCATATCCCGGTGCCTTCCCTCTCTGGACGCGGCGGCGGAGGCGCCTGAATTCACCGACGTCCAGGCATGGGCCCGGGCGGACGTTGACCGCCTTGCTGCCGCGGGGGTAGTCCTGGGCTACGGCGACGGCAGGCTCGGCGCCGACGACCCGCTGACCGTCGCCCAGCTGCGCACGCTTATACAGCGGCTTGCCGCCCTGCGCTGAAACGCGCCCAAACTCTCCGACAGGAGGTATTACTATGGAAAAAAGACATGATCTCAAGGCCGTGGTGCTGGCCGCGGGAAAGGGCACCCGCCTCAACTCCGACGGCGCGGGCATACCCAAAGTCATGCGCACCGCCGCGGGCCGTCCCCTCATCAGCTACGTGCTGGACGCTCTCCCCGTTGCCGGGAAGGACGTGATAATCGTAGTGGGCTACATGCGCGAGCAGGTCATCGCCGCCTTCCCGGACAACGAGTTCGCCGTTCAGGAGGAGCAGCGGGGCACCGGCCACGCCGTCATGTCCGCCGCCCCGGCGCTTAAGGGCTTTGAGGGCGACGTTATCGTCTGCTGCGGGGATATGCCCCTTGTCACCCCCGCCACCTATGCCGCCATGGCGGAGGAGCACCGCAGAAGCGGCAACGCCTGCACCATACTGTCCGGTTACATGGACGAGCCCGGCTCCTACGGCCGCATCGTGAGGGACGATGAGGGCAATTTCCTAAGCATCACCGAGGCCCGGGACTGCACCCCCGAGCAGCTTGAGATAAACGAGATAAATTCCGGGCTCTACGTTTTCGACTGCAGAAAGCTCCTTCACAGTCTGGGCGACGTCTCCACCGACAACGCCCAGGGTGAATACTACCTCACCGACGTACCGGCCATAATGCTGCGCCGGGGCTGGAAGGTGGGCGTGTGCGCCCGGGACCTGGGCGACGAGCTGATGGGCGTGAACACCATGCAGGAGCTTGAAAAGGCGGAGAGCATCATAAAGGAGGGGCGCTGATGGCAGTGACGGGCGAGGTCGTATGCGTGGGTCAGGCGCTGGTGGACTGCATCATCACCGGCGGCATATCCACGGGCAAGGCCGGTTCCATAACCCTCAATCCCGGCGGCGAGGCCCTCAACGAGGCCGTGAACGTGGCCAGGCTGGGCCATATGGCCTCGCTGGTATGCGGTCTGGGGCACGACGCCGCGGGCCATATGCTGGCCGTTGAGGCCTTCAACAGCGGCGTGGATATGAATCTGGCCGTCATCTCCCCTGCCGCCACCACGCCGGTGACGCTGCTGCTGGTGGACGAGCGGGGCGAGCGGCAGTCGGTACAGTCCGACGCCCACGCGCTTGAGTTCTTCCACCCCGACGCCGGACAGTTCGCCGGGGCAAAGGTTGTCACCATGGCCAACCTGTTCCGGGCGCCCTTCATCGACAACGACGAGAGCGCGTCGTTTGCCCGCACCGTAAAGAAGAACGGCGCCGTCCTCGTGGCGGACACCAAGATGCCCAAGGGCCGCCAGGCAGCCATGGACGAGCTCAAAGACGTGTTCCCCTATATCGACTACATCTTCCCCAACGAGACGGAGGGGGCCTACTATACCGGCAAAACCGAGCCGGAGGACATCATATCCGTATTCCGGGACGCCGGCGTGAAGAACGTTCTCCTCAAGACGGGCAGCCGCGGCTGCTTCGTCAGGACCGACGACGAGTACTTCCACGTCCCCGCCTATGACGTGAAGGTGGTGGACGGTATCGGCGCGGGGGACGCCTTCTCCGCCGGGTTCATCTGCGGCCTGCTGGAGAAGATGGACGTACATCGGTGCTGTGAGCTGGCCACCGCCTGCGCCGCCATCTGCATAGGCAGCAAGGGCGCCACCTCCGGTCTTCGCAGCCGGGCACAGGCCGACGCGTTCATGGCCTCCGGCGCGAAACGCCGGGAACGGCTTTTCTGAAAAAACATAATAAAAGAGCCGGAGCGCTGCGCTCCGGCTCTTTTTTCGGAAGGGCGTCAAGTCGCGGCGGTCATCTCCGCCGTATCCATGCATATCTCCCCGTCACGGACGGTTATTCTGACGCTGTCGCCGGCCTTCACCGTGCCGTCCAGCATCTTCTCTGCCAGCACGTCCTCCACCGCGGACTGTATGGTGCGCCGCAGGGGCCTTGCGCCGTAGACGGGGTCGAAGCCCCGCTTCGCAAGCTCGTCGGTGACGTTATCGTCCCAGGTGACGGTTATGCCCATGTCGGCTACCCTGGCGGCGACCGTGCGCATCATGTTGGCGGCGATGGTCTTTATCTCCTCCCGGGTCAGCTGGTGGAACACGATGATATCGTCCACACGGTTGAGGAATTCCGGGCGGAAGGTCTGCTTGAGTTCGCCCATCACCAGTTCACGGATGCGCCGGGCGCTTACAATGTCGCTGCCGGAGGCAGCGAAGCCCAGCGGGGCGGCTTTGTCGGTGATGTTTCTTGCCCCCACGTTGGAGGTCATGACGATGACGGTATTCTTGAAGTCCACCCGCCTGCCCTGGGAGTCGGTGAGGACGCCGTCGTCCATTATCTGCAGGAGGATGCCCCACACGTCGGGGTGAGCCTTCTCTATCTCATCGAAGAGCACCACGGAGTAGGGATGTCTGCGCACCTTTTCGGTGAGCTGTCCCCCCTCGTCGTAGCCCACGTAGCCCGGGGGCGATCCGATGAGCCGGGAAACGGTGTGCTTCTCCATGTACTCGGACATGTCTATGCGCACCATGGCCCCCTCGTCGCCGAAGAGCGCCTCGGCCAGGGCCCGGCAAAGCTCCGTCTTGCCCACGCCCGTGGGACCCAGGAAGAGGAAGGAGCCCATAGGCCGCCGGGGGTCCTTGAGACCTACCCTGCC
>JAEETR010000007.1 GCA_016286595.1 Oscillospiraceae bacterium
CGGGAAGGGTCTGCAGGGCCATCTCCCCCGCGCAGAGAAGAAAGCCGCGAGGGTCGAGGACAGCTCGCTGTCCATGCTCACCAGGCCCGCGGCCAATTCATCTCTTTCCGACATGCTCAGCCACGTGGACGAGAGCTTTTCCCAGATGCTGCTGCGGAAGATAGACGAGCGGGGCATGACGGACGTGGAGTGCTACCGCCGGGCCAACATAGACAGAAAGCTCTTTTCCAAGATACGGAGCAATCCCGCTTACCGCCCCAGCAAGCCTACGGCGGCGGCCTTCGCCGTGGCGCTGCGGCTGGATCTTAAAGAGACGCGGGAGCTTCTTATGAAGGCGGGCTACGCCCTGAGCAGGAGCTATAAATTCGACATTATAATCGAGTATTATATTACCCGCGGCATATACGACGTTCACGAGATAAACGAGACGCTTTTCATGTTCGACCAGAGTCTTCTGGGGAGCTGATATTTGTCGCTTCGCAGGCGACCTCCATCCCCCGTTTCCGCCTTATAATCCCGGTGTAAGGACAAACGCCGGCAGATCATAAGGAGGAAATGACAATGAAAAACGATATCACCGAGCTCGTGTTCATCCTGGACCGCAGCGGCTCCATGCACGGCCTGGAGAGCGACACCATAGGCGGCTTCAACTCCATGCTGGACAAGCAGCGGAAGGTGGAGGGCACCGCCTTCGTCACCACGGTGCTGTTCTCCGACTTTATCAGCACCGTCCACGACAGGCTTGAGATCAAGGCCGTGCCGGAGATGACCGACAGAGATTACGTCACCGGCGGCAGCACCGCCCTCATCGACGCCATAGGCACCACCATCGACCACATCGCCGTCATCCACCGTTACGCCCGGCCGGAGGACGTGCCGGAAAAGACCATGTTCGTCATCATCACCGACGGTATGGAAAACTCCAGCCATATCTATTCCGCCGACAAGGTCCGGGCCATGGTGGAGGATAAGAAAAAGCGGGGATGGGAGTTCATATTCCTGGGGGCCAACATCGACGCGGCGGAGACGGCCCGCGGCTTCGGCATCGCCGGGGACAGAGCGGTAAACTTCGTCTCCGACAAAACGGGCCACGCCGTCAACTTCAGGACGGTGGACAAGGCCATC
The DNA here is from genome assembly GCA_016286595.1 of Oscillospiraceae bacterium. Taxonomy (GTDB): domain Bacteria; phylum Bacillota; class Clostridia; order Oscillospirales; family Oscillospiraceae; genus RUG626. Next base: position 1,126 of record JAEETR010000007.1, read on the forward strand.
CGGAGCGTACGGCAGGGAGCGGCTCTCGACCCCTCCTGGAAGAAGGAGATCGACGACGACTACAACGCCCGGAAGATCGAGAAGCCCCGCCCCGTCAGAAAGAACAAATGACAAATCGGCAGCAGCGTGATAAAATAGCCTGTGAGCAGACGCTCACAGGCTATTTTTACGGTTGGAGGCTTCAACTATGGAGGGTACCGTATTCTACTTTGAATGGGAGGCCCGGCTCATACTGTGGCTCCAGGCCCATATGGGCAGCTTCGGCACGGCTCTGGCCTCAAACGTGTCGGTGCTGGGCGAGGAGCTTATAATGATAGCCATCATCGGGTTCCTCTACTGGTGCCGGGACAAGAACTGCGGCAAATTCGTGGGCACCGTCACCGTCAACACCCTGCTATGGTTTCCCATGGTGAAAAACGTTTTTCTGCGGCGGCGCCCGTATTTCGACGTGCCGGGGGTCAAGTGCCTCAAACCGGTGAATCCCGACGCGGACCTGTACGATCTGGCCGCCCAGGGCTACTCCTTCCCCAGCGGACACGCGACGAACTGTCTGGCATTCTACGGCACCATAGCCGTCTACAGCAGGAAGAGATGGGCGGCTGCGGCGGCGCTGTTCGTCACGCTTATCGTGGGCGTGTCCCGGTTCTGTCTGGGCGTACACTATCCCACCGACGTGCTGGCCGGCTGGGTGCTGGGCCTTTTCGCCGTCGTCCTGGTGGGCACGCTGCAGCGTAAGGTGAAAAACGCGACGGCCATGCACCTTGTCATGCTGCTGGCCGCCCTGCCGGGCTGGTTCTTCTGCAGCAGCGACGACTACTACACCGGCTTCGGCATGATGGCGGGATTTTTCCTGTCCTTCTGGTTCGAGGAGAAATACGTCAGGTTCGCAAACACGAAAAACCTCTTCTCCTCCATCGTGCGGCTTACCGGCGGTCTGGCCATTTATTTCGCTCTCAACACCGCCCTGAAGCTGCCGTTTTCCGGTCAGTTCCTCTCCTCCGGCACCTTCGCCGCCCATCTGGTCAGGGCTCTGAGATACTTCATCATCACCGTGGCGGACATGGCTCTTTACCCCATGCTCTTCCGGTTCATTCCGGAGCCGGGAAGCGAAAAAAAGCGATGACACACGGCATTCGGCGCGTTCCAGACCGGGGCGCGCCGCTTCATTACAGCATATTTACCCATACTCCCCCGGTTTTTGCGCCATTTTCGGCAATAAGCAGATGGAAAAACGTGTAAACAGAGAGTATAATTCCAGTTACTGAATTTATGTATCAAGGGCGGAGTTCCGCCCCGCGGAAGGAAGATTCTTTTGGACTCAGCTAAAGACAACAAGATGGGCACCATGCCCATAGGCAAACTCATACTCACCATGAGCGGTCCCCTGGTGGCCTCCATGCTTTTCCAGGCGCTCTACAACGTGGTGGACAGCATCTTCGTGGCCCGGCTCAGCCAGGACGCCATGAACGCCGTGAGCCTTTCGTTCCCGTTCCAGAGCCTTGTGATGGCCTTCACTCTCGGCACCGGCGTCGGCATGAACACGCTGCTGTCCCGCTCCCTGGGAGAGAAAAATCAGGACGCGGTGGACCGTACCGCCGGCACCGGCATA
>JAEETR010000095.1 GCA_016286595.1 Oscillospiraceae bacterium
GGCAAAGTCGTTGCTGCCGTCCAGGGTCTTGATCTTGAATCTGCGGTACTGCTTGGGATCAGGCACCCCGTTAGTGAACACGGTCATGGAACCCACCATATGGGTACCCTGAACGTGGGAAATATCGTAACACTCGATACGGGCGGGCATCCGCGGCAGATCAAGGGTCTTCCTCAGCTCTTCCAGTCCCGCGGCAGCCTTTTCCTCCCGTCTGAGACGCGAAGTCAGATGATTGAGCAAAACGATGCGGGCATTCTCCGCCACCAGGCCCAAAAGCCTTTTTTTATCACCGCGCTGCGGCACGCTTACCGTCACTTTATGGCCGCTTTGGGAGGACAGCATTTCTTCCAGGGCGTCCTTGTTCTCCGGCTGCTCACTGCAGCAGATCAAAGCCGGCGCCCGGTCGCCGCCGCCGTAATAGTCAACGATAAAGCGTGACAGCACCTGAGCTTCACCGCCTGCGGGAGCATGATTGAGAAAGAAATGCTCCCGGCTGACCACAACGCCGTCGCGCAGGAAAAATACCTGCACAACGCCAGCACTGTCCTCGTCAATACTGTCCCCTTCTCCGCAGGCGGCAGCGATGATGTCGCAATCGCCGCGGCCGGTGCCTGTGTCCAGCAACCGCTTTTCCTGCAGCTGCAGCAAAGCGGATACGCGATCTCTGTGCCTGGCTGCCTGCTCAAAATCCAGCTCTGCCGCCGCCTGTTCCATGGCCTGTCGCTCTTTTTTTATCAGCTCATGGCTTTTGCCCTGCAAAAACTGGGACACCTGGTCCACGAGCGCAGCGTATTCCTCCCTGCTGATGCGGCCTTCGCAGGGTGCTAAGCAACGTCCGATATGGGCGTTAAGACAGGCTCTGCCGCCGGTTTTTAGAAGCATTCCGTTGCAGGTACGCAGCGGAAAGATCTCCAGAATAGCCTCGACGGCACGGTGCATGCCGCCCGCGTTCGGGTAGGGGCCGAAATAGCGGCTGCCGTCTGTTTTAGCCCTGCGAGCGATAAGCAGACGCGGATAATCCTCATTAAGCGTGAGTCTGAGGTAGGGATAATGCTTATCGTCGCGCAAAAGGATGTTATAGCGCGGCATGTGCCTTTTGACCAGGTTAGCTTCCAGGATCAGGGCTTCGTCTTCGGAATCAACGACCACCGTCTCGAAATCTACGATATCCGCTACCAGAAGCTCGGTTTTGGCATCATGAGAACCGCGAAAATAGGAGGACACCCGCCTTTTAAGGTTTACGGCTTTGCCCACGTAGATCACCGTGCCCGAAGCATCCTTCATCAGATAGCAGCCGGGCAGATCGGGCAGCTGTTTGAGTTTTTCCGCGATGACCTGATTCATGAATCAGCTTCCTTTTACAGCACGGTCTTCAGGTATTGCCCTGTATAGCTATGGGAGCAGGCGGCCACCTGTTCCGGCGTGCCGGCGGCTATGATTTCTCCGCCCGCATCGCCGCCCTCGGGCCCCAGATCGATGACCCAGTCCGCCGACTTTATCACGTGCAGGTTGTGCTCGATGACTACCACCGTATCTCCGTTATCGACCAGACGCTGCAGTATAGACAGCAGACGGCCCACGTCATCGGTATGCAGACCTGTGGTGGGCTCGTCCAGGATATAAAGGGAGCGCCCGTTGGAACGTCTGGCCAATTCGGTGGCCAGCTTTACCCGCTGGGCCTCGCCGCCGGAAAGAGTGGTCGCCGGCTGGCCCAGCTTGATATAACCCAGGCCCACGTCCTGCAGGGTCTGGACCTTGCGTTTGATCTTAGGTAAATTGGTGAAAAAAACCACGGCCTCGTCTACGGTCATATCCAGCACGTCGGCAATGTTTTTGTCCCGGTAGTGCACATCCAGGGTCTCTCGGTTATAACGCTTGCCGCCGCAGACCTCGCAGGGCACGTAGATATCCGCCAGGAAATGCATCTCGATCTTCACCAGGCCGTCTCCGGCGCAGGCCTCGCACCGGCCGCCCCGCACGTTGAAGGAGAACCGGGAGGGGCCGTAGCCCCGGCTTTTGGCGTCCTGGGTGGAGGCGAACAGGTCCCGGATATCGGTGAAAAGGCCCGTGTAGGTGGCGGGATTTGACCGGGGGGACCGGCCTATGGGGGACTGGTCGATGCTTATCACCTTGTCAAGGTTCTTCACGCCCTCCATGGAGTCGAACTTTCCCGGGTGCACCTTGGAGCGCATCAGCTCAGCGGACAGCGCCTTCTGCACTATCTCGTTCACCAGCGACGATTTGCCGCTGCCGGACACGCCCGTGACGCAGGTCATCACCCCCAGAGGGAAGTCCACGTCGATGTGCTTGAGATTGTTCTCCGCGGCGCCCTTCACCCTGAGGAACTTTCCCGTGCCCTTGCGCCGCTGCGCGGGCATGGGTATCTTCTTCTTCCCGGACAGATACTGCCCGGTGATGGATCTTTCGCACTTTTTGATCTCCTCCGGCGTGCCGGTGAAGACCACCTCTCCGCCGTGGACGCCGGCGCCGGGGCCGATATCCACGATATAGTCCGCGCTCTCCATGGTCTCGGTGTCGTGCTCCACCACGATGAGGGTGTTGCCCAGGTCCCGGAGCTGACGGAGGGTGCCGATGAGCTTTTCGTTGTCCCGCTGGTGCAGGCCGATGGAGGGCTCGTCCAGGATGTACAGCACGCCCATCAGGGCGGAGCCTATCTGGGTGGCCAGACGGATGCGCTGGGCCTCGCCGCCGGAGAGAGTGCCGGCCCGGCGGCCCAGGGTGAGATACTGAAGTCCCACGCTTATGAGGAAGCCGAAGCGGGCGCGTATCTCCCGCAGGATCTGGTCGGCTATCATGGACTGCTTGGGGGTGAGGGTCAGGCCGTCGAGGAAATCCATCTCGTCCCGGACGCTCATCATGCAGAAATCGGATATGCTCATCCCCCCCACGGTGACGGCCAGCAGCTCGGGCCGCAGCCGTTTGCCGCCGCAGTCGGGACACTCCCGCTCCGACATGTACTGCTCCAGCTCCCAGCGCATGGCTGTGGACTGGGTCTCCTTATACCGGCGGGAAAGGTTGTTCACGATGCCCTCGAAGGGCTGCTGCAGCGTGCCGCGGCCCCTGTCGGTGTCGTATTTCAGCGTAAGCTTCTCGCCCTTCGTGCCGTACAGCAGCACGTCCACCGCCTCGGCGGGCAGGTCGCGCACGGGGGTGGAGAGCTTGAATTTGTACTTCTTCGCCAGCGCCTCGTAGTACATTCTGGCGATGGAGTCCCGCTTCACGCTGCCCCAGCCGGAGGCCTCGATGGCCCCCTCCTCTATGGACAGGGACGGGTTGGGGATTATCAGGTCAGGGTCCACCACCAGCTGGGTGCCCAGCCCGGTGCAGCTGGGGCAGGCGCCGTAGGGATTGTTGAAGGAGAAGGCCCGGGGCGTCACCTCCTCGATGGAGATGCCGCAGTCCTCGCAGGCGTAGTTCTGTGAAAAGAGGATGTCCCGCTCCTCCTCGGGCAGGTTCACCAGCACCAGACCGCCGGACAGCGCCGCCGCCGTCTCGATGGAGTCGGTGAGGCGGGAGGTTATGTTGTCCCGCAGCACAAGGCGGTCAACGATTATCTCTATGTCGTGCTTTTTGTTCTTGTCCAGCTTTATCTCGTCGTTGAGGTCGTATACGGTGCCGTCCACCCTGGCGCGGACGTAGCCGGTCTTCTTGGCGTCCTCGAATATTTTGGCGTACTCGCCCTTCCGGGAACGCACCACCGGCGCCAGGATCTGCAGGCGGGTTGCCACGGGCATCCCGAGGATCTGGTCCACCATCTGGTCCACCGTCTGCTGCTCTATCTCCTTGCCGCATTTGGGGCAGTGGGGTATGCCGATCCTGGCCCACAGAAGGCGCAGGTAGTCGTAAATCTCCGTAACGGTGCCCACGGTGGAGCGGGGGTTGTTGGAGGTGGTCTTCTGGTCGATGGATATGGCGGGGGAAAGGCCGTCGATGGAGTCCACGTCGGGCTTTTCCATCTGGCCCAGGAACTGCCGGGCGTAGCTGGACAGGGATTCCACGTACCGCCGCTGTCCCTCGGCGTAGATGGTGTCGAAGGCCAGAGACGACTTTCCGCTGCCGGAGAGTCCGGTCATGACCACCAGCTTGTCCCGGGGTATCTCCACGTCTATATTCTTGAGGTTGTTGGAGCGGGCTCCCTTTACGTGAATGGTGTCGGCCACGGCGCGTATCCCTCCTGAAAATGCGTGATTTCCGCCCCGTTTCCTCCGCGGGCGGTGAATAATGATTATATCACGCTATGGCCCGCTTTTCAACGGTTTGAGACTGGGAAATACGCAAATAAAAACGCCGCCGGGGCATGCGCCCCGACGGCGTCGATCATATCAAATCGTCCTCTTCGTCCTCCTCCGGTACGGGGTTCTCCCGCACCATGAGGGCCATGACCCGGCGCTCCTCTATCTCCGCCACGGTTATGGTCAGGTTCTTGTAGTCGAAGCTGTCCCCCACCTGGGGGTAGCCCTCCAGCATCTCCAGGGCCCAGCCGCCGATGGTGGTGTTGTCGTCGTCGAAATCCCTGTCGTCGATATCCAGCTCGTCGAACAGGTCGTATATGCGCATCTCGCCGTCGGCCATGTAGAGGTTGGGGCCTATCTCCTCGAACTCGGGACGCTTCTCGTCGGTCTCGTCCCATATGTCGCCCACCAGCTGCTCCAGCACGTCCTCCAGCGTAAGCACGCCGTCCACGCCGCCGTACTCGTCGGTGACGATGACGAGGTGGCACTTTTCCCGCTTCATCAGCTCCAGCACGTCGGGCAGGGGCATGGTCTTGTGGACGAACAGCGGCTCCGTCATGACCTCCTCCACGGAGGGCTTCCTGCCGTGGACCACCTCGGTGAGCCACCGGTTCAGGTTGACGATACCCACCACGTTGTCCACCGTGTCCCTGTATACGGGCACCCGGGAGTAGTGGGAGTCCATCAGCACCTTTGCCTGCTCGTCGAAATCGTCGTCGATATCCACGGCCACCATGTCCACCCGGGGGGTGATGACCTCGTAGGCCAGCAGGTCGTCGAAATCAAGGGCGCTCTGGAGCATGTCGGCGGTGTCCTCGTCCACCACGCCCTCCTCCTCGACGGTGTCGATTATTGTCTCCAGATCGTCCTCGGTGACCTCGGGGCCGGTATCCATCTGGTCCCGCCACAGAAACGACGCGCCGGAAACTATCTTCTCAAAGACCCACACCAGGGGCCAGGTGACGTACATCAGTATCAGCGCGGGCACCGACGCGGCCCGGGCAAACCTTCCCGGCTTCGCGGAGGCGAGTATCTTCGGCAGTATCTCGCCGAAGGTCAGCACCACCACGGTCATTACGGCCGTCGCGGCCCAGGCGCCCCGGTCCCCCATCAGCGCCACGGCGATCACCGTAGCCACGGAGGAGGAGGCGATGTTGACCAGATTGTTGCCGATAAGGATGGTAATGAGCGCCTTGTCGTACCGCTCCTTGACCTTGAGGGCGGCGACGTCCGGCAGGCGGCCCGTCTCCTGCGCGCGGCGGCGCAGACGCAGCTCCCCGGCGGAGGCAAAGGCTATCTCCGACCCGGAGAAATAGGCCGAGAGCATTATGAGAAGGACTATGAAAAGATAATTCACGCCTGCTCACCCCCCTGTCCGGGGGACTGTTCGTCCCGTCCGCTCTCCTCGTCGGACTCGTCGTATATCTCGCCCACCAGCTCCTCAAGGATATCCTCCACGGTGACGATGCCTATTATCTCCCCCTCCTGCCGCACTATGGCCATGTGGGTCATGGCGGAGGAAAGGCGCTTCAAAAGGTCGTCGATGGGCGTGGTAACGTCCACGAATATGGCCCGGGCCATCACCGTGGTGATGGGCACGCGGCCCTTTGTGGCGGCGCAGGCCTTCAGGTATTTCTGCATCTGCAGAATGCCCAGCACGTCGCCGCTGCTGCTCAGCACGGGGTAGCGGGAGTAAAGGTTCTCCTCGTAGACGGCCAGCACCCGCTCCCTGTTCATGCCCACCGTCAGCTTCGTCACGTTCTCCCAGGGGGTTATGACGTCCTTCACGGGGGTGTCGGTGAACTCCAGCACGTTCTTCACCAGATCGGTGGTGTCCTCGTCGATGGAGCCCTCCTTCTCGATCACGTCGATTATGTCGTGGAGGTCGTCCTCCGACACCGTGGGCTCCGGCTCGTCGTCGCCGCCGGTGTTCACAAGGCCCCCGAGCCGGGCGAACAGCCAGCTCACGGGGTAGATGACCTTCATCAGAAGGATAAGGGGCGCGGCGCTGGCCAGCGCGAATTTCTCGCTGCAGGCCTTGGCGTAGCTCTTGGGCAGCATCTCCGAAAAAAGGAACACCGCCGCCGTGGTCACGGCGGTCACCGCCGTAACGGCGCCCAGACCCCAGGTCTTCGTCGCCCACAGGGTGGCCACGCTGGCCGCGCCTATGTGCATGATATTGTTGCCGATCAAAAGCGTCGACAGCGCCATATCGAAATGCCCCAGCAGATAGAGCACCCTTCTGGCCCGTCTGTCACCGTCGTCGGCGTAGCTCATCATTCGTATCCTGTTGACCGAGGCCAGGGCCGTCTCCGTTCCGGCGAAGAGCCCGCCCCCGATTATCATCAGCAATACCGCGATCAAATAGCCTGCTGGACTGCCGTCGTCCATCGGGCAAACCACCTCCAAAAAACTCGAAAAAATTTCGCAAAATATATGGAATAATTATATTTATAAATCTAAATCCTGTCAAATGTTGCAAAATCCCCGCAATACCCGATTTTGCCCCGCACAGCGTACACGGCGGAGCCGCACGCGCCTGACGCGTGCAATGCTCCGCCGTTCTTCTTATATCTCCGTTTTTCTCGTGATTTTGATATCAGCGGTCGCTCCACCCGGATTCTCTCCTGAGCTTGTCCACCAGCGCCGCTATCTCGTCCCTGCTGGCCTCCATCAGCTCGTCCCACTCGTCCGCGTAATCGTAGACGCAGTCCTCCGGGTCGGCCTTATAGCGCTTGATATACCCGTCCAGCATGCCGTAATCCCTGGCGTAACAGTGGAAGGAGTCTGCCCGGTGGGTGTAGGAACCCATCTCCACGCCCACCTCGTCGGCTATCTGCTTCTGCAGGAGTATGAGGGCGAAGGCGTTCATGAAGGCGGCCTTGCAGGCGTCGTTGGAGCGGAACAGCACGAAGCAGTCCAGCTTCCCCTCCCGGATGAAATACTGGATAAAGCTCAGGCAGGGCGGGTCCTCACTGTCGATATCGTCGGGACGGCGGATGACCATGCAGGCCCGGCGTGTGTAGGTATTGCGCCGGAGCTCGTTAATGAGGCGGTCGTACTGGTCGGCGTAGCGGGCGTGGTACGTATATACCCAGTTGCCCCGCTCTATCTCGA
>JAEETR010000096.1 GCA_016286595.1 Oscillospiraceae bacterium
CCGTCCTCCTGGGCGGGCGAATACGTGATCACCTACCAGGGCGAGAAGGCCCTGGACGCCAGCGGCACCATCACCGGCAACAGCATCGGCGGCAGCAAGGCGGCCATCGATCTCGCCGAAGCCGGCGTCACGGTGGAGGACAATCAGCTCCTCGACGTGCCCGACAGCCTGGTCTATGAGGTCGCCCCCGCGGACAACGGCACCTATACCTTTAAAATGAAGAACGCGGAGGTCTACCTGGCCCTGACCAGCAACACCAACGCCCTCAGCACCGCCACCGGCACCGGCAAGACCACCGCGCACTGGACGGTCACCTGGGGCGCCAACGGCCCCGTCATCACCAGCGCCGCCTATTCGACCCGAAGCCTGCAGTACAATCTCTCCGCCGGCCTCTTCCGCTGCTATACCTCCTCCCAGCAGCCCCTGACTCTGTATGCCGCTGCGAAGGGTGAGACCTGGTTCACCACCGTTCCCAAGGACAAGACCGACTGCGATGAGCACAACTTCAGCGACTGGACCGTCACGGAAGAGCCCACCTGCACCGAGCCCGGTTCCCGGGTCAGGGTCTGCACCGTCTGCGGCTACACTGAGAACGAGGAGATCGAACCCCTCGGCCACGACTATGCCGAAGAGGTGACGCCTCCCACCTGCACCGAGGGCGGTTACACCACCCACACCTGCACTCGCTGCGGCGACAGCTCCGTCGACAACGAGATCGCCGCTCTGGGCCATGCCTGGGACGAGGGCACGGTGGTGACCGAGCCCACCGAGACCGAGCCCGGCGTGAAGCGCTATACCTGCACCCGCTGCGGCGCCGTTCGGGACGAGGAGATCCCGGCGGAACCTCACGACTGCCCCTGCAAGGACTTCGAGGATATGCCCGAATACGGCACCCCCGAGCATGAGGCCATCGACTGGGCCTACACCCACGGCATCACCAAGGGCGTCACCGCTACCCAGTTCGGCGTCGGCAAGACCCTGACGAGAGCCCAGGCAGCTACCTTCCTGTACGCTGCCGCCGGCAAGCCCGAGTTCGACGCGGAGAACGCCGCAAATCCGTTCTCCGACGTGCCCGCCGGCGCCTGGTTCACGAATCCGGTGCTGTGGGCCGCCTCCGAGGGCATCGTCAGCGGCTACTCCGACGGCACCTTCAAGCCGAACGGGACTCTGTCCCGGGCGCAGATCCTGGTGATCCTGTATGCCCAGGCGGGCAAGCCCGACATGTCCGGTTATGAGAACCCGTACTCCGACGTACCGGCCTCCGGCTGGTTCACCAACGCCGCTCTGTGGGCCTACTACGAAGGCATCGAGAGGGGAGAGGACGGCGTCTTCGCCCAGAGCACGCCCTGCACCCGTGAGGTCTTCGTGCTCTACCTCTACCGCAATATGACCGGCAGCTGCCTGCTCGGCGACGAATAAACCCGGAAACTATCCGGAACAAACATAGAATAATACCAACTGAAAACAGAAAAACGCGGCTGCCGGGCAGCCGCGTTTTTCTTTATCGAGCGGTCGATCGACCGCGCTCTAATGTTGAAGGAGATTACTTGACGTCGTTCTCGTCGAAGATGTCGCCGCACTCCGGGCAGAACTTCGGCGGATGCGCGGGATCCTCGGGCTCCCAGCCGCACTTGTCGCAGCGGTACAGGGGAGCATCGGCGGGCTTCTTCTCGCCGCATTCCATGCAGAACTTGCCCTTGTTCACGGTGCCGCACTTGGCGCAGGTCCATCCAGTGGGTTCGGCGGGCTTGGGAGCGCCGCACTCCATGCAGAACTTGCCGGTGTTCTCCACACCGCAGGCGCATTTCCAGGTGTTGGCCTTGGGAGCGGCGGCGGGGGCTGCGGGCTGAGGCTGCTGGGCGGCCTGCTGCTGGCCCATGGCAAAGAGGTTCTGGGCGTTCACGCCGCCGGCCTGCTGGGCCATACCGAAGCCCATGAAGCCGGTCATGGCGCCGGCGGAGTTGTTGGCGGCGTCCTTCATGGCAGAGCTCTGGGCCTCCACGAGGGTGGCGGCAGCCATGGTGGGATCGCGCATGATGGCAGCGTGCTGAGCCTTCTTGATGAGCTCCTGATCCTCCTCGGACAGGGTGATGGGGTTCATGGCGATGGAGACGACCTCCAGGCCTCTGGTCTCGCCCCACTTCTTGGACAGGGCCACGTTCATGGCCTCGCTGAGCTCCTCGGCATGGCCGGGCAGAGCGCTGGGACGAACCTCCAGATCGGAGATCCGGGCGAAGGCGGGCTGCAGAGCGCTGATGAACTCGGTCTTCAGCTGGCTGTCGATCTCGGAGCGGTTGTAGGCGCGCTCCACGTTGCCGCAGACGTTGGCGTAGAACAGCAGGGGATCGGCGATATGGTAGGAGTAGATGCCGCTGCAGCGCACGGAAACGTCAATGTCCAGATTGATGTTGCGGTCCACCACACGGAAGGGGATGGGAGTGGGGGTGCCGAACTTGTTGTCGATGATCTCTTTGGTATTGAAATAGTAGACGCGCTGATCCTTGCCGGGGTCTCCGCCGAAGGTAAAGCGCTTGCCGATGAGCTTGAAGGTCTCCTTGATGCTGGGCCACAGCTTGCCGGTGAAGATGCTGGGCTCTGTGGAGGCGTCCCACACGAACTCGCCGGGCTCGGCACAGACGTCGACGATCTTGCCCTGCTCCACGATGCTCATGCACTGGCCGTCTGCCACGGCGATGACGGAGACGTTGGAGATGATGTTGTCGTTGCCCTTGGTGTTGCTGGAGCGGGA
>JAEETR010000097.1 GCA_016286595.1 Oscillospiraceae bacterium
GTACAACGAGCTGAAGGTCAGCGCCGCCATGAGCATCTCCATGCAGCTCGACGCCATCCCCGAGGACAAGATGCCCTCCGCCTGCATCGCCTGCGGCGCATGCACCCACGCCTGCCCCCAGGGCATAAACGTGCCGGAGGTCATGGCCGACTTCGCCGAGAGGAAAAAGTCCCTGCCCAGCTGGCGGGAGATAAGCCGTCAGCGGGAGGAGGCCGCCAAAAAGCTGGCCGCGGAGAAGAAATAACAGGATCGCATCCCATGAGGACAGCCCCGGAAGGGGCTGTCCTTTTTTTGCCGCGTATCTATCCCGTGTCGTATATCACGCCTTTATAATATACCCTATATCATATATTGTCAAGTCAAATAAAGCAATATTCTATGATGCAGGGTAGTTCCTCTTTACAAATCCCCGGCCGTGTGATATGATACGGCGTATAAAGCATACGATGCGGGAGGTGTTCCCATGAAGCTGACTGACAAGCTTGACGTACTCATGGAGCGGCGGGGGCTGACCCGGGGCTCCCTGGCGGCGGCGGCAAACGTGCCCTACAACACCATAGTGGGCCTTTACACCAAGGGCTACGCCAGCGTGAAGCTGTCCACCCTGCGGCCCATAGCCGCGTGTCTGGGCGTGTCGCTGGACGCGCTGGCCGACGACGGGAAGGAGCTGGAGAGCCCCGACGAGTCCGCCGCGGCCGTTGCCCGGCGGTACGGCGCCCTCTCCCGGAGGAGCCGCGCAATAGTGGACGGCGTGATAGACGGCCTTGCCGGGCTTGAATCGGCGCCGGAGGAGGCGCCGGAAAAGGTGACCTATATCCGGGAGTACGTTACCCCGGCGGCGGCGGGCTACGCGTCCCCGGCGGAGGGGGAGGATTACGTGCTTATCCCCCGGGGGCCGGAGGTCCCGGCCAGGGCGGACTTCGCCGTGCGTATCTCCGGCGACTCCATGGAGCCGTATATCGCCGACGGGTCCAGGGTCTACGTGGCAAGGATGGAGAGCCTGACGGACGGCGACGTGGGCATATTCTTCGTGGACGGCGACATGAAGTGCAAGCAGTACGTGGAGGACAGCTTCGGCAACATCTATCTTTTCAGCGCCAACCGTGCCCGGGCCGACGCGGACGTGACGGTGCTGGCATCGTCCGGGATAATGGTGGTATGCTTCGGCAAGGTCCTGCTGCCCAAGAAGCCCCCAATGCCCAGGATATAAAAAAAGAGAACGGTCATCGACCGTTCTCTTTTTCGTTTGCGCTTTTTCAGCCTCTGAGCAGGCTCAGCAGCTTTGCCAGCAGGCCCTGGGGCTTGGCCGCCTCGGGCTTTGCCTGGGCAGGAGCGGCGTCCACAACGTTGAGGCCGTCGTTCGCCGCGGCGGCAGGGGCCGCGCCGCCGCCAAGAAGGCCGGTGAGAAGGCTGCCCACGTCCACGTTTGACAGCAGGGCGCCCATGAGGGAGCCGATGCCCGCGGCGTTGTTGTCGGAGGAGGACTGGGCCGTCTGCTGACCGAGAAGGCTCATCAGCAGGGGGGCCGCTGCGGCCAGGACGCTGCCGGACTGGGCCGCGGACACTCCCGCCTTTTCGGCGGCGTCGGCGGTGACGGAGTCGGCTTTGCCGCCCAGCAGGTGGCCGATGATCTTGCCGCCGTCCTCCAGGTCCACCCCGGACAGGAAGGAGGCGATGTTGCCGGTGTCGGCCTTTGCGTGATCGCCCAGAGCGCCCACGAAGCCCTCGGCGGTGGCCGCGTCGTCGGCCTGGGACTGGGCGCCGCTGAGGAGGGCGGGCAGGGCGGAGCCCAGCACGTCCTTGACCTTATCGTCGCTGACGCCGGACAGCTGGCCTATGCCGCCCAGTGCGTCGGAGCCCAGCATGGTGCTCATAAGTGCGGAAATATCCATAGATATCTCTCCTTGTTATCAAGATACCTCGATTATAGATACGGCGGGGAAAATTGTCAACAAAGCCGACGAAATAGCGTGAATTTTTGCAAAAGCTCTTGTATATGGGCGAAAAAGAAATATAATGGTAGAAGAAGCCATCCCCCGATTTTTATTAAGAACAGGAGTGTCAACTATGGCTGAAAAGAAACAACACAACATCGTGTCGGCATCCTCCGGCCAGAACGTGGCCGCCGGCAGCCTGAAGCCCAACCTGGTGCAGGCAAAGCCCGTGGGCAACGCCGCCGGTCTGCGCGCCGGCGCAATATGCCTGTGGGTCGTGGCCCTGGCCTTCGAGGTGCTGGCCCTTCTGGTGCTCATCGGCAAGATCAATCTCAACTTCATCCCCTCCCTGTGGCAGATAATCATCTTCCTGGTGCTGGATCTGGCCTGCGTCATCATCGGCTCCCAGCTGTGGAAGAAGGCCAACCACATCAAGCCCGCCTCCGAGAAGAACAAGGCGCTGTTCTGGCTGTGGAACAACATGGGCGTCATAGTTGCCGCGGTCGCCTTCATCCCCTTCGTCATCATCGCCCTGACCAACAAGGACGTTGACAAGAAGACCAAGACCATCGCCACCGTGGTGGCCATCATCGCCCTTTTAATCGGCGGCGCCGCCAGCTTCGACTACAACCCCGTGTCCGCCGAGCAGCAGCAGGCCGCCATCGAGGCCATCTCCACCGACGTGTACTGGGCCCCCTTCGGCAAGGTCTACCACACCCACGAGGACTGCGGTCACCTCAATCACACCGATACGCTGACCTACGGCACCGTTGAGGAGGCCATCGCCGCCGGCCGCACCCGGCTGTGCTCCGCCTGCGCCGCCAAGGATTCCATCACCGGCGTCGTCACCGACGGGGCGGATACATCCGCCGCGGAATAACATCGCCAATATGAAAAACAGGCCGCACCCGCGGCCTGTTTTTTGTATGGACGGAGCATATTTTTGCTTGTTATACTCGCTTTCAGGGTTTATAATACCATTATTATATACTTAAACTTCTCACAGGAGGGCACGCCTATATGAAAATCGGCTGCGTGAAGGAGATAAAGAACAACGAGTTCCGCGTGGGACTTACGCCGGACAACGTCCGGGCATACATAGCCGCGGGACACCACGTGTATATCGAGAAGGGCGCCGGCGTCGGCTCGGGATTTGCCGACAACGAGTACGTGGCGGCGGGGGCATCCCTGCTGGACGAGCCCGCCGAGGTGTGGGCGCTGGTGGACATGATGGTGAAGGTGAAGGAGCCCCTGGAGTGCGAATATCCCTTCTTCCGGGACGGCCTCATCCTCTACACCTATCTGCATCTGGCCGCCGACAAGCCCCAGATGGAGGCCCTTTTGAAGGGCAAGATAAAGTCCGTGGCCTACGAGACCCTGCAGGAGACCGACCGGTCCCTGCCCCTGCTGGCCCCCATGAGCCAGATAGCCGGCCGCCTTTCCATCCAGGAGGGCGCCAAGTACCTTGAAAAGCGCTTCGGCGGCGAGGGCATACTGCTGGCCGGCGTGCCCGGCACGCCCAAGGCCAACGTGGTCATCCTGGGCGGCGGCACCGTGGGCATGAACGCCTGCAAGATAGCCGTGGGCATGGGCGCCAACGTCACCATCCTGGACATCAACCTCAAGCGCCTGGAGGAGCTGGACAATCTGTTCGGCGCCCACATCCAGACCCTCGTTTCCAACGACTCCAACGTGGAGCGGGCCGTGAAGGACGCGGACCTGATCATCGGCTCCGGACTCATCCCCGGCGGCTCCACCCCCAAGCTGTTCAAGGCAAAGTACCTCAAGGAGATGAAGCCCGGCGCCGTGTTCGTGGACGTGGCCATCGACCAGGGCGGCTGCGGCGAGTCCAGCCGCGTCACCACCCACGACGACCCGGTGTACATCGTGGACGGCGTGGTGCATTACTGCGTGGGCAACATGCCCGGCGCGGTGCCCCGCACCTCCACCATCGCCCTGACCAACGCCACGCTGAAGTACGGCCTGCAGATCGCGGCGCACGGCCTGGAGGAGGCCTGCCGCCGCAGCGCGGCCGTGGCCTCCGGCGTCAACTGCTACCTGGGCGCCATCGTCAACGCCAACGTGGCCGCGGCCCACGGCCGGGAGCACGCCCCCCTGGACAGCCTGATCTGAAGAGACACGACAGAGGAGGAACTTTCATGGAACTGCGCACCGCATCCTCGCCCCGCGACGTGAAGCACTACGACACCGCCCGCCTGCGGGAGGAATTCCTGATCCGGGACGTGTTCCCCGCCGACGGCGTGAAGATGGTCTACAGCCACATCGACCGCATCATCACCGGCGGCGCCATGCCGGTCCGCGAGACCCTGACCCTGGCGGCGGGGGACGAGCTCCGCGCGGAGTATTTCCTGCAGCGCCGGGAGATGGGCATCATCAACATCGGCGGCCCGGGCACCGTGACCGTGGACGGCACCGCGTACGGCCTGCGGAACCGGGACGGCCTCTACATCGGCCGCGGCGCGAAGGACATCGCCCTGAAGAGCGACGATCCGGACTGCCCCGCCAAGTTCTATTTCAACTCCTGCCCGGCGCACAAGGCCTACCCCACGGTATACATCCGCCCCGAGGACTGCGTGAAGCAGGAGCTGGGCAGCCTGGAGACCTCCAACCACCGAACCATCTGCAAGTACATCCTGCCCGGCCAGGTGGAGAGCTGCCAGCTGGTGATGGGCATGACGCACCTGGAGCCCGGCAGCGTGTGGAACACCATGCCCTGCCACACCCACGACCGCCGCATGGAGGTCTA
>JAEETR010000098.1 GCA_016286595.1 Oscillospiraceae bacterium
CCTCCTTCCGCCCGTCGAGACTGAGCACCACGTTGTGGCACTCCCGGTTGGCAAAGTCGATGACCTCGTCGTCCAGCAGTATGCCGTTTGTGGTGAGAGTGAATCGGAAGTTCTTCCCCTTCTCCGCCTCGATGCTGCGGGCGTAGGCCACTATGTCCTTCACCACGCCGAAATTCATCAGCGGCTCGCCGCCGAAGAAATCCACCTCGAGATTGCGGCGGTTTCCGGAATTCTCCACAAGAAAGTCGATGGCGCGTTTGCCCACGTCCAGCGACATGAGAGCCCGCTCGCCATGGTACTTGCCCTGGCTGGCGAAGCAGTACTCGCAGTTTAAGTTGCAGGTGTGGGCCACGTGGAGACACAGCGCCTTTATCTCCGTGTGTCGGGCCTTGAAGTCGTAGGCCAGGTCCGCGTAGGCGTCCTGGGCGAAGAGCTTGCCGGACCTGCGAAGCTCCTCGATGTCGGACAGCAGTTCCCGCACGTCGTCAGCCGTCACGTCGCCGTATCCTGCGGTCAGGGCAGCCGTTATCTCGTCGGGGGACTTTCCCTCGTCCACCATGGCGATGGCGTCGTATGCCGCGTCGTCCACGCAGTGCACGGAACCGGAGAAAACGTCCAGCACTATGTTGTAGCCGTTGAGTTTGTATTGATGAAGCATAATATCCTCGGATTATGTAGTATGTAGTGCCGCGGACGAGGGATTTTTCTTCGAGACAAGGCGCGGCGGCGCGGGAATACTGACTTGTATTTCAAGCCGCCGCAACGCAGTATCGGGGGAAAAGGCCCGTCCGCGAGAATAAAAGAAAGCCGTGCTCACGTGAAAAGAGTACGGCTTGTCTTTTTTGATTTGACCGGATCAGTCCTTCTTCTCGCAGGCCTGATTGGCAACGCCGCAGGAGGTCTTGCACGCGGACTGGCAGGAGGTCTGGCACTCGCCGCAGCCGCCGTCCTTAATGCTCTTTTCCAGATTGCGGGTCTCAAGAGTGACTATTCTCTTCATATTAAACACCTTTCCGCCGGTTTGGCGGCACGGGACGTGCCCACCAGCTCTTTTCTTTAGTTTATACACAGCCGCCGGGATTGTCAACACCGGGGCATACTGTACCTATGAGATTATACACGAAAATTCCGCCCGTGACAACTATATTTTTTAAGCCCGGACCCTTATATCGCCGTTGAGCGGGCCGTTTTCACTCAAAAGCCGTCCTCCGCCGCTCTCCGTCTCTTCGCAGGCGCGGATGAACTCCTCGTCCGCCGTCTCTCCCGGTACTATCAGCGGCACTCCCGGCGGGTACGCCCAGACGTACCCCAGGCTCATACGGCCTGCGGCCTTCTCGACGGGGACGGTCTCTCCCCTCTCGTCCCGTACCCGCCACGGCTCTTCCGCTTTTTTCGGCACCGGCGCGGGAGAGAACGAAAGCTCCGCCGCCGTGCCCGAAAGCCTTTTGTCAACGCTTCTCAGAGCGTCGGCGAGACGGGCGATATTCTCGTCGGTATCCGCCGCCGACGTTATGGCTACGGCGTAACCGGGCGCGGCCATCTCAAGCTCGATACGGTATTCACCGCGAAGGATATCCGAAAGCTCGTAACCGCTTATATCCGTACCGGCGGTGATCACGGTCACGCGGCTGTCGTCATACCCCGTGCCGGACGGCAGACGGGAGACATCGAGTATTTTCAGATGTTCAAGGCCGGTCACGGCGCTGTAAAACCCGTCAAGGCGGCGGGAAAAATCATCGAAAACTTTGCTCCCTCTGTCCCGGACGATACGCAGGCACTCATCCACGGAGGCCATGAGGATATACGACGGACTGCTGGTCTGGAACACGTTCAGGGCAGCCTTCACGGCGCCGTCGTCCGCCGCGCCGCCGGTAAGCACCAGGGCTGTCTGCGTCAGCGCCGGCATGGTCTTGTGGAGGCTCACCACCGCGATATCCGCTCCCGCGGCGATGGCCGACGGGCCGAACCGTGGCGAGAAACCCAGATGGGCGCCGTGGGCGGAGTCCGCGACCAGCAGCGCCCCGTGGCTGTGGGCCACGGCGGCTATGGCCGCCACGTCGCACGTGACCCCCTCGTACGAGGGTGACGTCACTATAACGATCTTCGCTTCCGGCGCGGCGGCGAAGGCCGCCTCGACCTGCTCCGCCGTGACCGCAGCGCAGATACCCGTCGCCCCGTCACGTTCAGGCGTAACGTACGCGGGACTGAGCAGGTTTATCTCCACGGCATTGTACACGGATTTGTGGCAGTTGCGCGCCATTATTATGCGGTCGCCGGGGCGGGTACACGCCCGGACCGCGGCAAGGATGCCGCCGGTACTGCCGTTAACGGAGATGAAGGCCCGGCGAGCGCCGTAAAGCGACGCTGCCCTCTCCTCGACGGCTTTTATGACTCCCTCGGGATTTTGCAGATTGTCGAAGCCGTCTATCTCCGTAATATCCATGCCGTAGGGCAGTCCGCCGCCTAAGAGGTCCGTGTTCCGCTTGTGGCCGGGCATGTGCATGGGTACGACGCGCTCGGCGGCGTAAGCGTTGAGCTCCTCCAAAAGAGGACGGTATTTCTTTTTGTCCACGCTCTGCCCCCCTTTGGTATCAGGCGGTCATACAGGCGAATCGCCGTATCCGCGTTCTTATTATGCACTATCGGGAAATTGCCGTCAATGAGAAAGGACGGTCCCGCGGCCCGTTATGTGATTTTTTCCCTGTTTATCCCTCTGCCGCGGCGCAATACTAACGCAAAAAGGAGGTGCGCCGCATTGCGCTCGTTCGTTCGCAGGTTATTCTCTCTCAGCGGGGGCGGCGACAGCCGTCTCGGCCGGGATCTCGGGAAAAAACTCGCCGCCCTCAGGTCCGCGCTGGGGGACGGCGATGACGTCGTATACCGCACACTGGATCTTCGCTGCGGGCAGCCGGCCGCCGTTTTCATGGAGTGACTC
>JAEETR010000099.1 GCA_016286595.1 Oscillospiraceae bacterium
ATGGCGGAATATGAGCTTTCTGCACTCCTCGTCCGCCACGTCGTCCACGGTGAAGACGCCCGCGTCCTCCTCTATCCCGGAATGGAAGAAAACGTGCATCAGCACGTCTCCCAGCTCCTCCCGGAGATGGTCGGGGCTTTTCTCGTCGATGGCCTCCGCCAGCTCGTAGCACTCCTCAAGGAAGTCCCTTCGGATGCTCTCGTGGGTCTGGACCCTGTCCCAGGGACAGCCGTCCTCCGCCCGCAGCGCCGCCACCAGCAGCCGCAGGTCGTCCACGCCGTATTTGTCCTTCTGTACGAAATCAGATGCTCTCATTTTCTCCTCTGCGGCCGTGCCGTTCACTTCAGTTTAAGAAGCCGCGCTATGGTCTCGCCCTTGGGAAGGAGCAGGGCGTCCTCCCGGGTGAAGGTGCGGGTGACTATTATGAGCACTCCGTACACCGCCACCGCCGCGCCCACGGCGGCGACCAGGGACACGAGGCCCCCCATCCGTCCGCCTCCCAGGGCAGGCGCCAGAAACCTGGTGCAAAGACCGCTGACGGCCGCGGCGGCCGCGGCCATGGCGGCGGTGCACAGCACGGGCTTCACGGTTATCTTCAGGAAGTCGGGACGGCTGTCCCGCAGCTTCAGGGACATGAACACCACGTTCATCAGCGTGATGAAGATATAGCAGGCCAGGGTGCCCACCGGGGCGCCCAGGATGTTGACGGCGGAGCTGCCCACCAGGATCCAGTTCACGCCGATCTTTATAACGCCGCCGATGGGCAGCGTTATGAGACTTAGCTTTTCGTGGCCGCTGGCCTGGAGCGCGGCGTTGGTCACGAGATACGTGCACACGAAGTAGGACGCTATGCCCAGAATGGCCAGCAGGGCGGGCCCTTTGGCGTTGGAGTTGGGGTAGAGGACGGTGTAGATCGGTTTACATAACACGCACAGACCCACCCCCGCGGGCAGGGCCAGCAGATTCGTTATCTTAATGGAGCTCTCTATCAGCTTTTTGCCCTCGAGGGCGTTTTTCGCCGCCAGCGCCGCCGCTATGGCGGGCACCACCGCCACCGCCACCGGGGTGAGGAAGGCGGAGGGGATGTTGAACAGCGTCAGCGCCTTGCTGTAGGCGCCGTAGAGTATCTTGGCGTCGGTATAGGAGAAGCCGGCGCCGGACTGGAGCCGCAGCAGCACCAGCTTCGTATCGATAAGGGTGATGATGTTGAGTATGGACGAGCCCAGGGTGATGGGCACGCCTATGGAGATTATCTGGCGGCAGGTCGAGGACACGGGGTCCGGCTCGTCAAGGACCGCCGCGGGGGGATCGTCCCGCCCCAGCCTGCGGCAGTAGGCCCACACTATGGGGATGGCAAGACCAAGGCCGATGGTGACGCCCACGATGGCGCCGGCGGCCACCGCCGCCGTGCCGTAGCCCCGCCGGTCCAGGAACCAGGCGATGGTCAGGCCGAACACCAGCTTGCAGCCCACCTCCATTATCTGGGAGATGGACGTGGGGAGCATGTCGCCGTGTCCCTGGGAAAGGCCCCGGAACACGGATATCACGCAGGCGAAGAACACCGCCGGAGCCAGGCATCGTACGGCCCCCGCCACCTCCGGGTCCCCCATGAGGTCGGCAAGGCCCTGGGCCCAGAAAAACATGCACAGTGCGCCGACCACGCCGACTATGCCGAACACCGCCATGCCCACGGAGAAATACCGCCTGGCCTGCACCGGCCTGTCGGTGGCCCGGGCGGAGGATATGAGGCGGCTGAGGGCCACGGGTATGCCCGCGGTGGAGATGGTCAGCAGCAGATTATATATCGTGTAGGTGACCTGGAAATGGGCGGTGCCCTCGTCTCCCAGCAGGTTGAAAAGGGGGATTTTATAGATGGCGCCTATGATTTTCGTCAGCGCCACGGTGGCGGCGAGTATGGTGGCGCCGCCCAGATAGGTCTTTGTTTTCGATGAAGCCAATTCGTTCCGCGTCCTTTCGGAGTGGGTTTGTGCAGAAAATCAAAATTTCAGCGATTTCACATCTTGACAGCGGTTTCGGGGGGACGATTTCTGCCTTATGTCAACTGAATTTACCCCTCGAAATCGCGCGATGTTGACATAACTGTGTGGATAAACCTGTGGATAATGTGCAAAACCCGGCCAAAAACTTGTTTTTGACAGGCCTCGGCAACTTTTTTACCGGTTTGCGCCGCTTTGGGAAATTTTGACCACAATCTTATTATGTCACGCGCCGTCCCCGCTCAGACGGATATCCTCGCCGTAGAACCGCAGCACGGTGTACTCGCCGGAAAGGCGGCTGGCCACGGCGGGGGAATAGCGGGACCAGAGGGCCTCCGGGGTCAGGTTGGAGCTTATAACGGTCTTCTTCCCGGTGACGAGGCGGGTGTTCACCAGCGTGTAGAGGGCGCTGGTGACGAAGGCGGTGGTCATCTCCGTGCCCAGGTCGTCTATGATGAGCAGGTCGCAGGTCTCGTAGCGGCGGATGTCGGAGCGGACGGAGTCCATATCGTCGGTGCGGCCGAACTTCTCCCCCTCGTAGCGGGAGAAGAGGGAATAGGCCGTGTCGTACACCACGGAGAAGCCCTTTTCCGACACCACCTTGGCGATGCAGGTGGAGAGGAAGGTCTTTCCCAGTCCCGTGCCCCCGGAGAAGAACAGGTTGGGGGAGGAGGCGGAGAACTTGCGGGCGTACTCCACGCAGGTCTCGTACACCATCTCCATGTGCTGCCGGGGGGAGATGCCCCCGTTCATGGGGGCGTCGGAGTATTTTTCAAGGTCGAAGCTGTCGAAGGTCTCGCTGCCCAGCTTGAGAAGGGCGGACAGCTCCAGCCGCTGCTCGTCGGCGTACAGCGCCATGAGGCACCGGCAGGGTTTCGCGTCCACGTAGCCGGTATCGTGGCATATGGGGCAGTTGTATCGCTCGTCCAGATAATCCCGGGGGAATCCGGCGGCCTGAAGGGCGGCCCTGCGCCGCTCCTGCAGATCGAGATTTTCGTCCCGGGCGCTCTCCACCGCGGCCACCGGGTCCGACTCGGAGGAGAAGGCGGCGGCTATGGCCTTTGCCATGGTGACCCGGAGACGGGAATCTATCTCCATGACCTCCGGTACGCGCAGATATACCTCGCTCCTGCGGCGCTCCGTCTCCGCCTCGTTGGCGGCTTTGCCGGCGGCCAGCCGGGCTCTTGCCCGGGCCAGAAGCTTTCCGTCAAGTGACACGGCTCAATCCTCCCCTCGCAGTTTCTTTATGGTCTGTTTCATCCGCTCCAGCTCCTGTGGGCTGGGGCCCTCCCCGGACTGACGGGCGGGGGTCCTAGCGGTGCGGGCGGCGGGGTGCTGTTCCGGACGCTGCCGGGCGTCGCCCTCCCGGATCTCCCGGAGGGTGTGCAGGCCCTTGCCGTGCCAGGAGCGCAGAATGGTGTCCATATATTTCCAGGCAAGCTTGCCGGTGTTGGTTATCGTCCTGTCGGCGGCCTCGGCTATCTCCTCCGGGCCGTAGTCCATGTCAAGCCACGAGGCTATGTATTTGCGCTCCGTGGTGGAGAGGGGCCTGCCGGAAATCTGCATGGCCTCCGCCGCGGCGGCTGTGGCGTCCTGACGGCGGGCATAGCGCCTGAGGTACTCCTCGGCGGCGTCCAGGGTGAAGACGCCCTCCCGCTCCCAGGTGTAGGCCGCCTGCTCCACGTATCGCATGGTGGGGCGGCGGGCGGTGGTATAGCGGCGGGAATACTCGCTTATGCAGTGGTTCACCAGCTGGAGTATCACCTCCGGCGGCAGACCGAGATGGTCGTAGATGCCGAAGAGCGTCTGCAGGTCCGCGGCGGTGAGGATGCGGCCAAGAGCCTGCTCCACCTCCCGCACAAGCGCGGGGAAGGCGGAGCCCTCGTTCATCTCGCGGCTTATATCCTCCACGTCGTAATGCGGCAGCTCGTCCGGCTGGGCGGGACCGGCGGGGCGCTGTCCGCCCTCTTCGTCCTTCACCAGCTGCAGCCGGCGCAGCACCGCCATGGCGGAGTCCACCTGGGCGGCGGTGCGGCCCATCTTCGCAGCGGCGTCGTCTCTGTCGAATACGCCCCCGGACTGGAGGATGTGCAGGTACAGCAGCGCGGCGTCGCCGCTGCCGCAGCCTATGAGACGCCGGGCGGCGTCCCCCGTCATGGTGACGGTCTCCACGCCGGGCAGCACGTATCTGGAATCGGCCATTCCCGGCCCTCCCTTCGTGCCCCGAGGGGCTGATTTACCGGATAACATTATACCATCGTTTTTTCAATGATACAATGCAAACGTGGAGGGCGGGCCCGGCCGTCAGGATAAATATATGTACCGGGCAAAAAAAGATACCGCGGCAGGCCGCGGTATCTTTGAGAAAACGGTGTTTTATATTGCGTTTTATATCATGTGGGCGCGGATGTCCTCGCCGGTCATGTTCAGCAGGTCGGCGGGGCGGATGTCCGCCATGGTGAAGCAGCCGGTCTCGCCCCGGCTGTTCATGCGCACGGCGGCGCGGGCGCAGGCGGCCAGCACCCCGGCGGTGAACTGGGGGTTGGACTGCAGGCTCAGGGAGAACTCCACGGTGTGCCTGTCGCCCAGGGCGGTGCTGCCGGAACGGATGACGCTGCCGCCGTGGGGCAGACCGGAGTGGTCCCGCTTCATCTCCTCGGCGGTGATGAAGTTCACGGTGGTGTCGTACTCGTCGAAGTAGTTGGGCATGGTCTTTATCTCGTTTTCGATCCTGGCCCTGTCGGCGCCCTCCTTCGCCACCACGTATACAAGACGGGTGTGCTTTTCCCGGACGGACAGCGCGGGATTTTCACCGGCGCGGACACGCTCCACGGCCTCGGGCACGGGGAGGGTGTACTGTCTGGCGTCAGCCACGCCCTCGATGCGGCGCACGGCGTCGGAGTGGCCCTGACTTACGCCGGGGCCCCAGAAGGTGTAGTTCTCGCCCACGGGCAGGGCGGCGGTGGCGTAGATGCGGGCGATGGAGAAAAGGCCCGGATCCCATCCGGCGGAGATGACGGCGGTGTGACCCGCGTCACCGGCGGCCTTCTTCACGTTGGCGTAGTGCAGGGGGATGTTGGCGTGGGTGTCGAAGCTGTCCACCACGTTGAAGTGCTTCGCAAGAGCGGGGGTCATTGCGGGCAGATCGGTGGCGCTGCCGCCGCAGATTATCACCACGTCCAGCCGGTCCTTCCACTGTTCGGCGTCCGCGAGGGACACCACGGGGACGCCCTGGGCCGCTATCTTCAGGGCGGCGGGGTCTCTGCGGGTGAACACGGCCTTGAGCTCCATGTCGTCGTTCTGGGTGATGGCGGACTCGACGCCCCGGCCCAGATTGCCGTAACCGGCTATGCCTACTCTTATCATATGATCATTGTCCTTTCTGACAGATTTTACTAACGTGTTCCCCCGGGGGGAGGTCACGGAAGCGGGAGGTCATTTTCCTCCCCGCAGCTCGATGATGCGGTCCCGGAGGATGGCGGCGTACTCGAATTCCATCATCTTCGCGGCCTGGCGCATCTCCTTCTCCAGCCGCTCGATGGCGGCCTCCCGTTCCCGGGCGGTCATCTTCACGCCGCCGGTCTTCGCGGCGGGGGCGGAGGAGGATATCTCGATTATATCCCGCACCGACTTGACGATCGTCTGGGGCACGATGCCGTGGGCCTTGTTGAACTCGTCCTGCTTCTTCCGGCGGCGCTCGGTCTCGTCGATGGCGCAGCGCATGGAGCGGGTTATCTCGTCGGCGTACATTATGACCATGCCCTCGGCGTTGCGCGCCGCCCGGCCGATGGTCTGGATAAGGCTGGTCTCGGAGCGCAGGAACCCCTCCTTGTCCGCGTCGAGGATGGCCACGAGGCTCACCTCCGGCAGGTCAAGACCCTCGCGGAGAAGGTTTATGCCCACCAGCGCGTCGAACTCGCCCAGGCGCAGGTCCCGGATTATCTCCATGCGCTCGATGGTGTCTATGTTGTGGTGCATATACCGCACCCTGACGCCGGAGCGGGTGAGATAGGCGGTCAGGTCCTCCGCCATCTTCACCGTAAGGGTGGTGACGAGGGTGCGCTCGCCTTTGGCGGCCCGCTGGTTTATCTCGCCCAGCAGGTCGTCTATCTGACCCTTCACCGGCCGGACCTCGATGCGCGGGTCCAGAAGGCCCGTGGGCCGGATTATCTGCTCGGTTATCTGGGAGGAGCGGGAGCGCTCGTACTCGCCGGGGGTGGCGGAAACGTATATCACCTGGTTGGTGCGCTGCTGGAACTCCTCGAACTTCAAGGGCCGGTTGTCGAAGGCGGAGGGCAGGCGGAAGCCGTAGTCCACCAGGGCGGCCTTGCGGGAGTGGTCGCCGTTGTACATGGCCCGCACCTGGGGCAGGGTCACGTGGCTCTCGTCGATGAACATGAGGAAATCCTTCGGGAAGTAGTCCATCAGCGTCATGGGGGCGGAGCCGGGGGCCCGGCCAGATATTATGCGGGAATAGTTCTCGATGCCGGAGCAGTAGCCCAGCTCCCGCATCATCTCCGTGTCGTACATGGTGCGCTCGCGGATGCGCTGGGCCTCGATGAGCTTGTCGTGGGCCTTGAAGAAGGCCACCCGCTCGTCCATCTCCCGCATTATCTCCTGCACGGCCCGGTCCATCTTCTCTTTTGTGGTCACGTAATGGCTGGCGGGGTATATGACCACGTGGGACAGGGTGCGGTCGGCCACGCCCGTTACGGGGTTGAACTCGCTTATGCGGTCTATCTCGTCGCCGAAGAACTCTATCCTCACGGCTCTGTCGCGGAAATAGGCGGGGAACACCTCCACGGTGTCGCCCCGGACGCGGAACATGTTCCGCTCGAAGGATATGTCGTTGCGCTCGTAGCGGCTGTTCACCAGCATCTTCAGAAGGTTGTTGCGCTCCATCTCCATGCCGGTGCGCAGGGATACGGCCAGATTGGCGAAATCCTCCGGCTCGCCCAGGCCGTAGATGCAGCTGACCGACGCCACCACGATGACGTCCCGCCGCTCCAGCAGGGAGAAGGTGGCAGAAAGGCGCAGACGGTCTATCTCGTCGTTGATGGAGGAGTCCTTTTCTATATACGTGTCGGTGTGGGGGATATAGGCCTCGGGCTGATAGTAATCGTAATAGCTGACGAAGTACTCCACGGCGTTGTCGGGGAAGAACTCCTTGAACTCGGCGCACAGCTGCGCCGCCAGGGTCTTGTTGTGGGCCAGCACCAGCGTGGGCTTCTGCACCCGTTCTATGACCTTGGCCATGGTGTACGTCTTGCCTGAACCGGTGACGCCTAAAAGCGTCTGCTCCTCAAAACCCAGATCCACACCCTGTACGAGGGCGTCGATGGCCTCGGGCTGGTCCCCGGCGGGCTCAAACTGGCTTACTACGTGAAAATCGGGCATAATGCTTCCTCTTGTATATGGTCCGCCGGGGCCGCAGGCCCCGCGGGTACTGCTCATTGCGCGGGATTCAAATCATCCCGCTGGCTCTCATTGACACGAAATCGTCGTGGGCCACCACCAGATGATCCAGCAGCGTAATGCCCACCGCCTCCAGCGCCGCGGCGGAGCGCAGGGTGGAGGTCTTGTCCTCCTCTGAGGGGACGGCTATGCCGCTGGTGTGGTTGTGGGCGAGGATCACGGCGGAGGCGCCCAGCATCAGCGCGGCCTCCACTATCTTCCTGACGCTGACGGTCACGGTGTTCACGCTGCCCCGGCTCAGCAGGGACGAGCCGAGCACCGCGGATTTCGCGTCCAGCGCCACGAGATAGAAGCTCTCGTCCTGTCCGCCCACGAAAAGGGGCAGAACGTACTGGCCCGCCTCCTCCGGCGTGGTGATGAAGAAGGGGTTTTCCGTCTTTTTCATAAAGTATCGGCGGGCCAGCTGGGGGATGAGATGGATGAGGGTGGCGGCGCCGTCGCCGACTCCGGGCACCTTCTTCAGCTCGTGGACCGGCGCGTCGAACACGGCGGTCAGGGACCCGAACCGGTCCATCAGGGCGTGAGCCGTGCCGTTGGTGTCGGAGCGGGGCTTCGCGAAGAACAGCAGAAGCTCCAGCACGTTGTGGTCGTCGAAGCTGTCCAGCCCGTGGGCGTTGAACCGCTCCCGCATGCGCTGCCGGTGACCGGCGTGGGGTGAACCGTCCGGCAGCACCCGGCCGCTGAAGGCCCCGGCGGCGGCGTATGTTATTTCATTGTTGGGGGCCGCGGCGCGGGTTTTATCCGCCGGGTCCTGCTTTTTATCCATGGGCCGACCTCCGATAATATGACAGGATGATTTTACCACGTGGAAAAGCCCGGCACAAGACGAAAGAGGCGGCGGCGCATAAATTTTCTTCTCCCGCGGTGACGTCCGGGGGCAAAAAATGCCGATATATCTCAAAAACGCTGTTGACAAACGGGGAGAATGCTGATATTATAGCGGAGCGTTCCAAAGACAGCAGGTGGCGAAAGCCGTAATTCCTGCCGAGGAGAGCTTCATAAGCTGTCACGTCTTTGCGCTTGCGCAAAGGCTTTTTTGTTTTGGGCGCACATTTTTTTAACGGAGGTGAAAAAACTGTATGCCTAATGCAACCGTCATGAGTGAGAAGCAGGCCGTGGTCGAGGCCCTTACCGAAAAGCTCAAGAACGCCGCATCCTGCGTTCTGGTGGACTACTCCGGTATCAACGTCGCCAACGACACCGCCCTGCGCCGCGACATGCGCGAGGCCGGCGTGGATTATTCCGTCGTGAAGAACACGCTGCTGCGCTTCGCCATCAACAACGCCGGTTTCGAGGAGCTCGATCCCCTGCTCAACGGCTCTACCGCCATCGCCGTGGGTTCCGATCCCATCGCTCCGGCCAAGATCGTGAACAAGTACGTCAAGCAGCTGACCAACCACTTCAGCATAAAGGGTGGTTTCGTCGACGGTAAGGTCTGCTCCGTGGATGAGCTGGTGTCCATCGCCGACATCCCCGAGCTGCCCGTACTCCAGGCCCAGTTCCTGGGCACCATGCTGGCCCCCATCACGAGCCTTGCCATCGTTCTCAAGGCCATCGCCGAGAAGGGCGGCGCCACTTTCGAGGAGCCTGCCGAGGCCCCCGCGGAAGCCTGAAATCAAACCAATAACATCACTACGAAAATTTCTACAGGAGGAAATTTATAATGGCTAGCGAAAAAACTGCTGCTCTGATCGAGGAGATCAAGGCTCTGTCCGTTCTCGAGCTTTCCGAGCTCGTTAAGGCTCTCGAGGAGACCTTCGGCGTCTCCGCCGCCGCCATGGCCGCTCCCGCTGCCGGCGCCGCCGCTGCCGGCCCCGCCGTCGAGGAGCAGACCGAGTTCGACGTTATCATGACCGACTTCGGCGCCACCAAGCTGCAGGTCATCAAGGTCGCCCGTGAGATCACCGGTCTGGGCCTGGCCGATGCCAAGGCTCTCGTGGACAACGTCCCCGCCAAGATCAAGGAAGGCGTCAGCAAGGAAGAGGCCGAGGAGATCAAGGGCAAGTTCGAGGCTGTCGGCGCCAAGATCGAGCTGAAGTAATCGAACGCAACCGCATAACAAAAAAAGAGCAGGTCGCAGGACCTGCTCTTTTTGCGTTTATCATGTGAGATTATTGCTGAGCGCGGCCCACGCGGATTGCGTCGGTACATAATAACCGAGGTCGGTTCGGTCATGGACTTTGCCTCAGCGCGGCCCACGCGGATTGCGTCGCGCCCGTCCGTGCAGCATCGAAAACTGCACCGACTTTGCCTCAGCGCGGCCCACGCGGATTGCGTCGGCAAAGACGCCGAAACATGAACGCAATTTTTGTGTTATACGCTGTGAGCAGGTAGATAGCTTTTCAGATTTTCATCTGCGCTGACTATTTTCCCTTGCTCTTCTGCTGCCAAAGCGCCCTATGGCGCCATTAACGACAGCCCCGGACGGGCAATCGACCGGTTTTGGAGGTGCGAACCTCCCTGAGTTTTCGTGTTAGCTTGCTCTTCTCGTGATTCCCATGCTTGCCAGTGTTTTGGGCGCGGCGCGGAGTTCGTCTATAACCTTATCGTGAAGAGAAACAAAGTCCTCATAGTCTTTTTTCAGGGCATTTCTGTCAAAAACATTGCCATCAGTATTCATGTGCTGTAAGAGAAATGCGGAGTACAGGTCGCGCTGTATTCTTTTGCCGTCCGGCATGATGTTCCAACGCTCGCTCAATTCTTTTTTCTGATAGTCGTCCGTTATGTGGTTGTATTGACTCGCTCTGACGGAGAGGGGAACTTTTACAACGCCGCCGTAACCTCGTGATTTCAGTTTCTGGTCCAGCAGCGCTACAAGGGATGCAGGGGCTTTGTTGCCCACCGATTTACCAAATCTCTTTTTTCGCTTGTATCTGCCGGTTTTCTCGGAAATCTCTGTTTTAAGTGCCCTGTGTGTCAACCCGGGCCAGGACATATCTTCAACATAAAACCGGTCTCCGAGAGACAGCAGGTGATTTGCCAGCTCGTTGTGTTGTCGTTTTCTTGTCTCGGCTTGCTGGAATTGCAGGAAGGCCAGCTGGCGCTGCTTTTTAATATACCTTTTGGATTTGTTTCGCGTAAGCTTGACGCCCCGTTTATAGGTGCCGTCCTTATTGTAATTGTCCGGATTTGTCGCTCTGCGGCTTCTGTCCAGCTTGCGCTGGATAATACGCTTGGCTCGCTCGATATTCTGCACCTTGTCCGCCAGTTCCTTAAGTGCCGCTTCCGAGTCCGCGACATAGGCGATGGTCTGGGGGCCGATATCTATACCTACAGGGCCGACGCCGACGGGGTGAACGAGTTCGCTGTTTCTTTGCTTGACTGCGGGCAAGCCCTCAAGGGAGAGCTGAACGTACCATCTCGTTTTATTTTTCCCCGGCCTGCGTACGATTCGGCAGTACTTGACTCTTCTTTTCAGCATTTCGGTCTCGTAGCTGTTTGACGGATCCAGCTTTATTGGCAGCTTCAGGCCTTTCCAGGCAATATATGTGCCCTTGAACATTATTTCCACGCCGCCGCTTTGCCCGGCCACAGAGTAACCGCGAAGGGAGTTCAGGTCGCCTTTGCGCTTGAAATGTACCTTTCTGCCGTTTCTATAGAAGTAACTCTCAAAAGCGCGCCAAACCTGCGGCGCAATTCCGTGAACAGCAACACTGGAGCCGATGTTTTCGTTGAAATGCTTGTAAAACGCTTTTACATCGTATTTGAACGAATAGTCGGAGAAGCCGGCGTTTTGCCGCATCGTGTTGAGCTTCCCGTATAGCGCCTTTGTTTTTTTGGTATCCGCGGAGTTTTCGTTTCTCAGCGATACGATTTGAGCATAAACCGCATTATACTCTTCCGTTGCCTCCAGCTTGCGCAGTTTGTTAAGCTCAAAGCGGACGAGAGTGTTGTATATCTGCCGTGCTATCTCAAACCGTTTTTCAAGGCGGTCTGACTGCCATTTTTCAAGGACAAGAGGCAGAGTGATACTGCAGGTATCCGTGCTTGCTTTACCAGCCATATGACCACCTCGCTTTCTTTCTCTATATTCATTCTATACTAATAAAAATATAATTTCAACCCATTTATAAGCAATAAAAATCCCGCCACAGGCATGGCGGGATTTTCAAGCAGGCAATTCAGTCCTTCGACTTGTAGTACAGCATGCAGTGGCAGTAGCCCTCGAAATCCGGGTCGGCTATCTGGTCCCGGAACTCTTTGCACATGCATTTGGTGTCCTCCGTGCGCTCAAGGCGGCAGGGGCAGTATCCGCCCTTCTGCTTCAGGCCCTCC
>JAEETR010000100.1 GCA_016286595.1 Oscillospiraceae bacterium
ATGCCCAATATGTACAGTCCCGTCATTATCTGCCACCCGTTATTCGGGAAGAAGGCGTTGACGAAGAAGGCGTAGATGGGCAGTTTCGCCGTACAGCTCATAAAGGGAGTCAGGAGGATGGTCATCTTTCTGTCCCGCTCGCTGGGCAGCGTGCGGGTGGACATGACGGCCGGCACGGTGCAGCCGAAGCCCACCAGCAGGGGCACGATGCTGCGGCCGGAAAGACCGATCTTCCGCAGCAGCTTGTCCATGAAGAAGGCGACCCTGGCTATGTACCCGCTGTCCTCCAGCAGGGACAGGAACAGAAACAGCGTCACGATAATGGGCAGGAAGCTCAGAACGCTGCCGACGCCCTCGAAGATACCGTCGATTATAAGGCCGTGGATCACCTCGTTAACGCCTGCGGAGGTGAGGAGCGAGTCCAGCACCGCGGTGAGCCGGTCGATGCCGGAGGCCAGCAGGTCCTGGAAGAAGGCCCCGATCACGGAGAACGTCAGATAGAACACCAGCGCCATTATGCCGATGAACACGGGCAGGGCGGTGTATTTGCCGGTCAGCACCTTGTCCAGCTTTTCGGAACGGACGTGCTCCCTGCTCTCCCGGGGCTTCACAACGCACTGCTCGCACACCCTGGTTATGAAGCTGAAGCGCATGTCCGCCATTGCGGCGCTGCGGTCAAGCCCCTGTTCCTTTTCCAGCTGGACAATTATGTGCTCCAGCAGTTCCTTCTCATTCTCGTCCAGCTCCAGCTGCTTGAGGATGAGATCGTCGCCCTCCACCAGCTTGCCGGCGGCAAAGCGAAGGGGCAGCCCTGCCCGGCGGGCATGGTCGTCTATAAGGTGCTGCACGGCGTGAAGACACCGGTGCAGGGCGCCCCCGTTTTCGTCGGGACTGCAGAAATCCTGCCGCAGAGGCTTTTCCTGGAACCGGGCTATATGCACCGCGTGGCGCACCAGCTCGTCCACGCCCTGATTTTTCACCGCGGAAATGGGCACCACGGGAACCCCCAGCATGGCCTCCATACGGTTTATGTCCACGGAGCCGCCGTTGCCGGTGACCTCATCCATCATGTTCAGCGCCACCACCATGGGCACGTCCATCTCAAGGAGCTGCATGGTGAGGTACAGGTTGCGCTCGATGTTGCTGGCGTCAACGATGTTTATTATGGCCTTTGGCTTGTCGACAAGCACGAAATCCCGGGATACCCGCTCCTCGCTGGAGTAGGGGGACATGGAGTATATGCCCGGCAGGTCGGTTATGAGGGTGTTGGGATGGCCGCGGATAACGCCGTCCTTCCTGTCGACGGTGACGCCGGGGAAATTGCCCACGTGCTGATTGGAGCCGGTGAGCTGATTGAACAGAGTGGTCTTGCCGCTGTTCTGATTGCCCACCAGGGCGAACGTCAGCGTCTGGCTCTCGGGCAGGGGATCGCCGCTGCCCTTGGGATGGAACCGGCCTCCCTCGCCCAGACCGGGATGCTCCCCGTGACCGCGGCGGCCGTGGGGACGGTCGTGTCCGTGATGCTCCTCCATGGGCCGGACGTCTATCTTGCCCGCGTCGTCAAGGCGCAGTGTAAGCTCATAGCCGTGGATGCGCAGCTCCATGGGGTCGCCCATGGGGGCCAGCTTCACCACCGTGACCACGACGCCGGGGATAACTCCCATGTCAAGGAAGTGCTGCCTGAGAGCGCCGTCGCCGCCAACGTGGGTTATGCGGCCGCTCTGCCCTGGCTTCAAATCTCGTATAGTCATCTGATAACCTCTTCTTGACGGAGTTCAGTCAGGCTGAACCGGTCAAAAATCATAGTAATCCGAAGGTAACCGTTTGTCAATAACGCCTGTGCGATGAAAAACCGGGGAGCCGGACCGGCGGCTCCCCGGATGCCTGTTATTCACTTTCACCGCCGTTTTCGTCCTGCGGCGATTCCCGCCGCAGCTTTCTCTCCCGCATGGCGCCGATTATCACGAATACCAGCGCGCCAAGGGCGTCCACGATGAGGTCCTCCATGGTATCCGCCACGGCCGCACGGCCCACCAGCGGGGAACCGCCCTCAAGAGCGAATTTCTGCATGTTCACGCCCAGAACGCCGTCCGCGGTGAACTCGAATATCTCCCACACCGCGCCGGCAGCCAGCGCAAAGCAGAAGGAGAACAGCGCCACAAAGCTGACGGACAGCCTGATGTGCACCTTCTCACTGTCGTTGAGGAAGCTGACAACGTAGAAGCCCACCGCCCCCAGCGCGAAGCCGGAGAACGTGTGCAGGAACGTGTCCCAGTGGCGGTAACGGTAGAAGAAGTTTTCTATCTCACCCAGGAAAATGGCGCAGTACAGGAACACGATGAACACGTAGTAATAGCCGGAGGGCAGGTCCAGACGGTGACGGCGGTTTATCATCTGGGGCAGGAACATCAGCACCAGCCCCGCCAGACTCTGCAGCAGGATGACCGCGTAGTCCGCCTGCGTACGCCCCGCCTCGTTCACGTCGCCCCGGAACGTGACGAGACGGAATACGCTCAGAAATATGGGCCCGACGAAACTGAAAAGCACGATAAAGAATATCAGCCTTTTCGTCCTGGTCACGATCTTGTGCCTTCTCATCACGCGCTCCTTTCTCTCCCTCGGCCGAAAGGCTGTTGTCATCTGCTGCCATGTTACCCCGAAAACCGTCCCGATTCAACGTTTTCAGATTACAATTTATATAAAAGATTTGCAATTCCGCGCATGTGTGATAAAATAAACTATCTATGTCCATCAGCGAAGGGAGCAGAACGATGATTTCGGAAAAAATGATAAAGATGACCCAGGGCGGCAGCGCCATCCGCGCCATGTTCGAGGAGGGCAACCGCCTGCGCAAGCTTTACGGCGATGAGAACGTTTACGATTTCACCCTCGGCAATCCCAACTTCCCGGCGCCGGAGAAGGTGAGGACCGCCGCGGAGGATATACTGCGGAACTGTTCCAGCGTGGACGTCCACGGCTATATGTCCAACTCCGGCTATCCCGAGGTCCGTTCCGCGGTGGCGGAGAACCTGAACAGCCGTTTCGGCACCGACTTCACCGGCGACAACATACTCATGACCGTAGGCGCCGCCGGCGCCATGAACGTCATACTCAAGACGCTTCTCAATCCCGGCGACGAGGTGCTCGTTTTCGCCCCCTTCTTCCTGGAGTACGGCAACTATATCTCCAACTACGACGGCGTGATGAAGATAATACCCGCCAATATCGACGGGGATTTCCAGCCCTCGCCGGAGGCGCTGGCCGAGGCCGTTACGCCCCGGACGAAGGCCGTGATCATAAACAATCCCAACAATCCCACCGGCGTCATCTACTCCGCCCAGACCGTCACCGCCCTGGCCGCGGTGCTGGAGCGGAAGCAGAAGGAGCTGGGCACGAGCATCTATCTCATCTCCGACGAGCCTTACCGCGAGCTGGCCTACGACGGATATGAGGTGCCCTTCCTGACAAAATACTACCGCAACACCGTCGTGGGTTACTCATGGTCCAAGTCTCTTTCCCTGCCCGGCGAGCGCATCGGATATCTGGCCGTGAACCCCGCTGCCGACGACGCGGAGCTCATCATGAACGCCGCCACTATCGCCAACCGCATCCTGGGCTTCGTCAACGCCCCCTCCCTCATGCAGAGGGTAGTGGCGCAGTGCCTGGACGAGAAGGCGGACGTGGACGCTTACGACGCCAACCGCAGGAGCCTGTACAAGGGTCTCACCGACTGCGGCTTCGAGTGCGTGTACCCCTCCGGTGCCTTCTATATGTGGATGAAGGCCCCCGGCGGCGACGATAAGCTGCTGGTGGAGCGGGCGAAAAAGTATAACGTACTGCTGGTGGGCGGCGCATCCTTCGCCTGCCCGGGCTACGTGCGCATAGCCTACTGCGTCAGCCCCGACACCATAAAGAACTCCCTCCCCGCCTTCAAAAAGCTGGCGGAAGAGTACGGAATATAAAAGGAACGAGTCAAAAATGGAAACAGAAGTCACTAAAAAAGTAATGCTCTCCGGCATAAAGCCCTCCGGCGACCTGACGCTGGGCTCCTATCTGGGCGCCATCAAGAACTGGGCGGAGAGAGCCGAACAGTTCGACTGCTACTACTTCATGGCGGATATGCACGCCATCACCGTGCGCCAGAATCCCGCCGACCTGCGCCGCAGAACGCTGGAGCAGCTGGCCCAGTATATCGCCTGCGGCCTCGACCCCGAAAAGAACACGCTGTTCATCCAGAGCCACGTGCCCGAGCACGCGGAGCTGGGCTGGGTGCTCAACTGCTACGCCATGTTCGGCGAGCTCTCCCGCATGACCCAGTTCAAGGACAAGTCCGCAAAGAACGCCGACAACATAAACGGCGGCCTTTTCACCTATCCCAGCCTTATGGCGGCGGACATCCTTCTTTACCAGCCGGATCTCGTCCCCGTGGGTGAGGACCAGAAGCAGCACGTGGAGCTGACCCGCAACATCTGCCAGCGCTTCAACGGCATCTACGGCGACGTTTTCAAGATGCCCGAGCCCTATATACCCAAGGTGGGCGCCCGCGTGATGGATCTTCTCACTCCCACCAGCAAGATGTCAAAGTCCGACGACGCCGGCAGCGGCGTGGTGTACCTTATGGACAGCCCCGACGATATCCGCCGCAAGTTCAAAAGAGCCGTCACAGATTCCGACACGGAGCGCTGCGTGCGCTACGACCCGGAGACCAAGCCGGGAGTCGCCAACCTGATGAGCATCTACGCCGCGGCTACCGGCAGGAGCTATGATGAGATCGAGGCGGAGTTCGACGGCAAGGGTTACGGCGTATTCAAGCCCGCCGTGGCCGACGCGGTGGTGGACATGCTCTGTCCCATCCGGGAGGAGGCCCAGCGGATAATGAAGGACAAGGCCTATCTTGAGAGCGTGTACAAGACCGGCGCGCAGAAGGCCTCGTATATAGCGGGAAAGACGCTTCGGAAGGTATATAAAAAAATCGGCTTCGTCGCCCCGTAAGACGATCTGCCGGAAGGGTCACAGATATGCAGATAGAATTGCGCGCGCTGCTGCAGGTGCTGCTGGCAGCGGCCACAGCCCTTATAATCAGTTTCATATCCACGCCCCTGGTGAGACAGCTGGCCCGGAAAGTCGGGGCGGTGGACGTGCCCGCCGACGGGCGCCGCGTCCACGACCATCCCATCCCCCGGATGGGAGGCCTGGCCATATTCTTCGGCTTCATACTGTCGGTGCTGCTCTTCGGGACCATAGACGACAGCCTCAAGGGTATCCTCCTCGGCGCCGTGATAATAGTGATAATGGGTATGGTGGACGACATCGTGCCTCTTCCGGCGTGGCTTAAATTCATTATCCAGATCGGCGCCGCCGTGGTGGCAGTGCTGTTCGGCATAAGGATAGATATACTCTCCAACCCCTTCTTCTGGATGGAGCGGGAGTACATCGCCCTGGGCATATGGTCCGTACCCGTCACGGTGCTGTGGATAGTGGGCATCACCAACTCCGTCAACTTCATCGACGGGCTGGACGGTCTGGCCGTGGGAGTGTCCACCATAGCGTCTTTGTCCCTTCTCGTTATATCCATGGTGTTCGGCCAGATGAACATCTCCGTCATGCTGGCCGCCCTGGTGGGGGGCTGTCTGGGCTTCATACCCTACAACTTCAACCCCGCCAAGATATTTATGGGTGACACCGGCGCCCTTATGCTGGGCTACGTGCTGGCCACCCTTTCTGTCACGGGACTTTTCAAGTACTACGCCATAATCTCCTTTGCCGTGCCGGTGCTGGCGCTGGCCCTGCCCATCTGCGACATGATCTTCGCCATCGTGCGCCGCATATCCAAAGGGCAGAACCCCATGTCTCCGGACAGGGGCCACATCCACCACCGGCTCATCGACATGGGCCTTTCGCAGAAGCAGTCCGTGGCGGTGCTCTACACCATAAGCGCCGTTATGGGCATCGCCGCCGTGCTCATAACCACCAGCGGTGAGCTTAAGGCCCTGATGCTGGTACTGATATTCGCCCTGGTGGCGGTGCTGGGCATGTTCATCATGCTAAACCGCCCCAAACAGTGAGAAGATCGACGAGCCCATCACCACCAGCATAACGAGGAAATCCTCGTCCCCGCTGTCCAGATACAGCAGAAGAAGCATCAGAAGTATCAGCGCGTCCCCCGTGTCGAACCCCGGCCTGCCCGTGGGCGGAGGCGGCGGGACGTGACCGGATCCCGGTGTCGGCGCAGAGGCGCTGCCCCCGGGCGGCGGCCGTCTGTCGCTGTCGTCCTCCACCCGGTAAAATCTTCCGGTATTGCCCATATATCGCTTATACATCACCTCTGCCTCCGGAAAACTCGCCCAGAGCGGTGCGGGCCACCCGGGCAAGCCTCGCGATCTGCGCGGCCCTGTCCAGCTCAGCCCACCGCTCCTTTTTTATATACGGCCTGAGCGACGCGAGCACTGCCGCCTTGTCGCCGCGGGCGGGGGAGGAGAACTCCGCCATGACCCTGCTGACAATCCCCGTTATCCGCGGGTCGGGCGTGCCGAAGCCCTCCGGCACGGGAGGGGCGGCCGCCTCCGGCGGCGACGGACCGCCGGAAACCGCGCCACCCGCGGACAGGGACCTGGCCATCTCCATTATCCTGGCCATGTCCTCGGGAGACGACAGTATCCTGCCTATCCTGTCCTCAAGCTCGCTCATCTGCCGTGCTCCATCACGGCTTTTATCCTCTGCGCCAGCCGCGCCCCCTCCGGGGTGGACAGAATGGCGCCCAGCGCCGCCCGGACCGACTTCTCATCCCCGACGCCGAGACGGGAGAGCATCGAGTCCACCGCCGCTCCGTCGGCGG
This sequence comes from Oscillospiraceae bacterium, assembly GCA_016286595.1. GTDB lineage: Bacteria > Bacillota > Clostridia > Oscillospirales > Oscillospiraceae > RUG626. Next base: position 6,836 of record JAEETR010000100.1, read on the forward strand.
AGGATATCAGGCTGCGCAGCTCGCCGCTGTGGGACGCGATGGCCTCCTCCTCACGGGTGAACTCGAAGCCGTTTTTCGGAAATGACACGTAAAAGCCCCCTTTGCGCTTTTTATATCAGTATATTCACGAAACGAAGACAGGTGATTGAAATGAAGATCCTCGTGATGTCCGATTCCCACAGAGCCGTGGAGCCCATGACGGAGATTTACAGACTTGAAAAGCCCGACGCGGTATTTCATCTGGGAGACCTGGAGGACGACGCGATCGCCATGGAGAGACTGCTGCCGGGAATATTCGTCCACAAGGTCTGCGGCAACTGCGACGTGATGCCCCAGTCGCCGGAACGGCTCATAACAAAGCTGGGCGGGAAGCAGATATTCGCCGCTCACGGCCACCGGTACAACGTGAAGTTCGGACTGGAGGGCCTGGTGAACGCCGCCATGACGGCCGGGTGCGATATAGTCCTCTACGGCCATACCCACGAGGCGTACGCGGAGATGAAGGACGGCTTCCTCATCGCCAATCCCGGCGCCGTCGGCACGTACCCCCACAGGTACGGCGTCATCACCATAGACGGCGGCGACATAGGCTACGAGGGCAAAAGCCTGGAATGAACGGATGATCGAAAGCACCGGGGACGGTTCTCGTCCCCGGTGCTTTTTTCGTACGCGGCCCCCTTGAAAAAACAGATATGGACAGCCCCGTTTCGGCTCTGTTTTCGGGCCCGTCCCCCTATAATGGCA
>JAEETR010000101.1 GCA_016286595.1 Oscillospiraceae bacterium
CCCAGCCGCACCAGCACGGCCGCCACATTGGCGCCTTTTCCTCCCGGATCGGTGCGGAGGCTGCGGACCCGGTGCACCCCGCCCACGGTCATGGCGTCCACTTCCACCGTCTTGTCGAAGGACGGGTTCAGACACAGCGTGGTGATCACAGGACATCCCTCCCAATCAGTATCGTCTTATTATATCACGAGGCGCTGGCCAGTGCAAGAAAAACAGTGAAAGACGCCGACGGCAGGCGCCGGGCGGAGGGAGCCTGCAGAAAAACAAAGACAGAACAGAATCGGGGGATGGCCGCCCTTGACAAAAGGGTCCTTTTCGGATAGGATGACCGTGTTCCGGCGGCAGCCGGATCCCCATAGACAAAAGCGATGACGGCACTATGGGCATGCGTCCTCCCTCCAGAGAACCGGCGGTTGGTGTGAGCCGGCGGCGGCGTATGGCCAGTCTCCTGCCCGAGCTGATTTCCCGAATGCGGAAGCGGTAAGGAAATCCGGACGCCCCGTTACCAAGGCAAAGCGCTTGCCAGAGCGCCATGAGAGGCCGTTTTGTCGGCAATCCGGGTGGTACCGCGGTTGAAAGATCGTCCCGGGATTCTGCGGAATTCCGGGTTTTTTCTTGCCGATTCACCGTTGCCCGTCACCGAACGTACGCTGAAATAAGATGGAGGAAACCGCATGAAGACTGTCCAAGTGATCGACCGCACCCTCTGCGACGCCGTGGAGGCGCGGGACAGCGCCTATTCCTTCCGGGAGAAGCTGGAGATCGCCCGGAGTCTGGACCGGCTGCATGCCAACTGGCTCGTGCTGCCCGCCCTGGGAGACAGCAAGGCGGACCAGCTGTTCAACAAGAGCGTGGCCGCTGCCCTCTCCACCCCGCTGCGGGCCGTGGTGCCGGTGAACGACACCCGGGTGGAGCTGGTCTGGGACAGCGTTCACGCCGCCAAAAAGGCAAGCCTCAGCGTAGAGGCCCCCTGCTCTCCCGTGCAGATGGAGTACACCGCCCACCTGAAGGCGCCCGCCCTGCTGGAGGCCATTGCGGCGCGGGTCGCCGCCTGCCGCGCCCTGTGCGGGGATGTGGTCTTCACCGCCCTGGACGCCACCCGGGCAGAACACAGCTTCCTCACGGAGGCCATCCGCAGGGCCGTGCAGGCCGGGGCCACCGGCGTCACCCTGTGCGACACGGCGGGCGTCATGCTCCCGGACGAATTCGCCGCCTTTGCCGAGTCCGTGAAGGCGGAGGCCGCCGTGGCCGGGGAGGTGACCTGGGCCGTACAGATCAGCGACGCCATGCACATGGCCTGTGCCAGCGCCGTAGCGGCGGTGGGCCGGGGCATCGACGGTCTGGTCTGCTCCGCGGCAGGCGTCAGCGCGGCCTCCGAGGAGCAGCTGGCCGACTTCATGCGGCTGCGCGGGGACGGTCTGGGCCTGGCCACGACCCTCCGGGTGACGGAGCTGAGGCGGACCATGGGGCAGCTCCGGTGGCTCCTGAACAGCCACCGGGCGGATGTGGCGGCGCTTCCCCGGGGCGAGGCCTCCGGCAGCGAACACATCGACATCGCCCTGACCGCCCATGACGAGGCCGCCGACGTGGCCAAGGTGGTCCGCCAGCTGGGCTATGACCTCAGCGAGGAGGACAGCGCCAGGGTCTACGAGGCCTTCCGCCGGGTGGCCGTCAAGAAAAAGGAGGTGGGCACCCGGGAGCTGGACGCCATCGTGGCCTCCACGGCCATGCAGGTGCCCCCCACCTACCGGATCGAGAGCTACGTCATCAACAGCGGCAACATCATCACCGCCACCGCCAACATCACCCTGGACCGGGCGGGGACGCAGCTGCGGGGCGTCAGCGTGGGAGACGGTCCCATCGACGCGGCTTTCCTGGCCATTGAGCAGATCATCGGACACCACTACGAGCTGGACGATTTCCAGATCCAGTCCGTCACCGAAGGCCGGGAGGCCATGGGCAGCGCCCTGGTGAAGCTCCGGGCCGACGACAAGGTCTACGCGGGCAACGGCATCTCCACCGACATCATCGGCGCCGCCATCCGTGCCTATATCAGCGCCCTGAACAAGATCGTC
>JAEETR010000102.1 GCA_016286595.1 Oscillospiraceae bacterium
ATTCCGGCGCGCTCGTTGCGCAGGGCCTCCATGGCGGTGAGGCCGCCCTGCTCGTCGATCCACTTCAGCACCAGGCCCAGCAGATAGATATTGTAGCAGGGAGGAGTGTTGTACATGGAATCCTTGTCGATGAAGGTCTTGTAGTTCATCAGGATGGGAGTGAAGGGCAGTTCCCTGCCGGCCAGATCCTTGCGGATGATGACCACGGCCATACCGGCGGGGGCCATATTCTTCTGAACGCCGCCGTACAGAACGCCGTACTTGCTCACGTCAACGGGCTTGGAAAGGATGGAGGAGGACATATCGCAGCACACGGGCACGTCGCCGGTGTCGGGGATATAATCCCACTCAGTGCCGAAGATGGTGTTGTTGGCACAGTAGTAGAAGTAGGAGGCGTCGGAGTCAAGCTTCAGATCGCTCTGACGGGGGATATAGGTGTGATTTCTGTCGCCGGTGTCATAGGCGATGCTGATCTTGCCGTACTTCTGGGCTTCCTTGGCGGCAAGTCCGGAGAAGTTGCCGGTCACGGCGTAGTCGGCCTTGCCGGTGGCGCCGATGAGGTTCATGGGGATAGCGGCGAACTGGAGAGTGGCGCCGCCCTGCATGAACAGTATCTCGTAGTTGTCGGGCACGTTCATGATGCGCTTGAGATCAGCCTTGGTCTCATCGAAGATGCTTATGTAGGCCTTGCTGCGGTGGCTCATCTCGGTGACGGACATGCCTGAGCCGCGATAGTTGACCATTTCCTTGGCGGCCTGCTCGAGAACGGGCAGGGGAAGCATGGAAGGACCGGCGGAGAAATTGTATATACGCTCGTTGAACATAATTTGTTTCCTCTCTTTCAGACCAAGCTGAATTTATATGCGATTGTATTATATCCTTTAACGCGGTAAATTTACAATATTATATCTCCCCAAAGTGCGCCGTTTTTAACTGATTTGATTTGTACATTTGCAACAGTATTCCTCAGGCCCTCGCCGCCGGGGGCGTGAACGAGGGCGTAATTGTCGGAATGACCCTGCCACGCGCCGTCTGAGCGCCGCTCGAAAAGTACGGGAAGAGTCTCGCCGATTTGTGAATACAGAAATTCATTTTTGCATATTTCCGCCGTTTCGGAAGCCCTTGCTGCCCGTTCCTGCCTGACGGACTTGTCCACCTGTCCCGGCATTACGGCGGCGGGAGTGCCTGGCCGGACGGAATAGGGGAATACGTGCATCTGGGAGAAGGCGCAGCGCTTTATGAAGGACAGCGTCTTTTCAAATTCCTCCTCCGTCTCGCCGGGGAAGCCGGTGATGAGGTCGGCGGTAATGCCGCAGCCGGGGAAGTATCGGCGCAGAAGCTCCACGGACCGATAAAAGCGCTCCGTGTCATACTTCCTTTTCATGCGGGTGAGCGTCTCGTCGCACCCGCTCTGCAATGAAAGATGGAAGTGGCGGCACACGGTACCGCAGTCCTTTATGACGCGGCAGAATTCCTCGTCAATGACTCTCGGCTCCAGCGACCCCAGCCGCAGACGGACCCCCGGCGCGGCTTTCGCGGCAGCGGCCACGGCGTCGGCAAGGGTTAAGCCGTTTTTCAGATCCCTGCCCCAGGAGGCTATCTCTATTCCCGTGACGACAATCTCGCGAAATCCCCGGGTGGCGAGGCTCTGCGCCTCGGCGCGGATGGTGTCGATATCCATGGAGCGCACAGGGCCCCGGGCATAGGGGATGATGCAGTAGGTGCAGAAGTTGGAGCAGCCGTCCTCGATCTTCAGAAGCGCCCGGGTCCGCTCGCCCACGTTGCCGGAGGGCAGGTACTCGAAGGCTCTGCGGCGCAGAGCCTCGTCTATCTCAAGGGCGGGAGTCCTGTCGGCGAGGGCTTTTTCCACCGCCGCGACAAGACCGATGCGGTCTCCGCTGCCGAACACCACGTCCGCGCCCAGCATCGACGCCTCGTCGGCAGAGGTCTGGGACCAGCACCCGCAGATAACGCAGACGGCGTCCGGGTTCACGTTTTTGTAACGCCGAACCGCCTGACGGCTCTTGCGGCCGCTCTCGGCGGTGACGGCGCAGGTGTTTATGATGATTGCGTCGGCCCCGGCGGCGCAGGATACGACGGTATGGCCCCGCTCCGTCAGAAGCGTGGCTACGGCCTGGGATTCGTACTGGTTCACCTTGCAGCCGAGTGTGTAGATGAATACGTTCATGGCGATCCTCTCGGGGAAAAACAATAATTGCATAATGATGGCGGTGAAGATATAATAGACTAAATTTCAAGGTATTTCAAGGCGGCGGAAGGAATTGCCCATGACAGTTTATTTCGACAACTCATCTACCACCCGCGTCTGCCCCGAGGCGGCCGACGCCGTGGTTCGCGCCATGACGGAGAGCTACGGCAATCCATCCAACACCCACGCCCGGGGCCGGGAGGCAAAGCGTATTCTGGAGGAGGCCCGCACACAGGTGGCCGACGCTCTGGGCTGCGACCCGGCGGAGATATATTTCACCTCAGGCGGCACGGAGTCGGACAACTGGGCTCTCATGGCGGGATGGCAGCTCATGCGCCACAGGGGAAAGAGGATAGTCAGCACCGCCATAGAGCACGACGCCGTACGCAACACGCTGAAAAAGCTGGAGCGGGACGGGGCCCAGGTGGTGACGCTCATGCCGGACGCCGCCGGACGGGTGAGCGCTGACGCGCTGACGGAGGCGCTGACGGAGGACACCGTTCTGGTCAGCGTAATGCTGGTCAACAACGAGACCGGCGCCGTCAACGACATTGCCGCCATGACGGCGGAGGTCAGAAAACGCTGTCCCAACGCCCTTTTCCATACCGACGCTGTGCAGGGACTGCTGAAGATCCCCTTCACGCCCAAAGGTCTGGGCGCAGACCTCATATCCGTAAGCTCTCACAAGATCCACGGGCCGAAAGGCGCCGGGGCGCTGTATATAAGAAAAGGTCTCCGCCTTCCCGCCATCCTGTCCGGTGGCGGGCAGGAGAACCAGCGGCGTCCCGGGACGGAGCCCCTGCCGGCCATCGCCGGCTTCGGCGCGGCGGCGGCGGCGGGAAAGGCCGCGTTTGCCGACAGTGCCGACGGTATGAGACGGCTGCGCGCCTATACCGCGGAAAAGATCTCCGAAGCGCTGCCCGACGCCGTTATAACGGGGGAAGGGGACGCTCCCCATATCCTCAACTTGTCCCTGCCCGGGTACAGGAGCGAGGTGCTGCTCAATTTCCTTGACGCGGAGGGTATAGCGGTTTCAAAGGGCTCCGCGTGCCGGAAGGGTGCCCGCAGCCACGTGCTGGAAGCCATGGGACTGCCCATGCCGGTGATAGACGGGGCAATCCGCGTAAGTTTCTGCCGATATAATACGGCGGAGGAGTGCGATTATTTCATCGAAAAGCTGACTGCCGCCGCAAAGACGATAAGACACAGATAAAAAGACCCGCCGGGGACGATCCCCGGCGGGTTTATTGCTGCACTGATGAACATCCGCCGTCATCCGCCGCCGCGGTGTACGCGGCATGGACGCGGACAATGACGAAAGCGTCAAAGGATGAATCCCATTATGAGGTACAGCGCGGCGGATATCACGGTAAAGCACACGGTGTAGGGCATACGGGTGCGCAGTATCGCCCTGGGCTCGCAGCCTATGGCGCTGCCCACGGAAAGGGCGTCGCTGGTGAACACGC
>JAEETR010000103.1 GCA_016286595.1 Oscillospiraceae bacterium
ACACGTCCTCCTGGCTGGCAAAGGCCATCTCCATATCCAGCTGGTAGAACTCGCCGGGGCTGCGGTCGCCGCGGGAGTCCTCATCCCGGAAGCAGGGGGCGATCTGGAAATAGCGGTCAAAGCCGGAGGTCATCAGCAGCTGCTTGAACTGCTGGGGCGCCTGGGGCAGGGCGTAGAACTTGCCGGGGTGCTTTCTGGCGGGCACCAGATAGTCACGCGCGCCCTCGGGGGAGGAGGCGGTGAGTATGGGGGTGGATATCTCAAGGAAGCCCTCCGCCGTCATGGCGGCGCGGATGGCGGCCACCACGTTGGAGCGCAGGATGATGTTCTTCTTCACCGCGGGGTTGCGCAGGTCCAGGAAGCGGTATTTAAGACGGGTCATCTCGTCGGCTGAGGTGGAGCGGTTGATCTCGAAGGGCAGCTCGTTGTAACGGCAGCGGCCCAGCACCTCTATCTTTTCCGGCACGACCTCGATATCGCCGGTGGCCATGTTGGGGTTCTTGGATGCTCTCTCGCGGACGGTGCCCTCCACGGAGATGGTGCTCTCCTTGTTGAGAGACTTTACGGTGCGCATGATGGCCTCGTCCTCCACCACTATCTGGGTGGTGCCGTAAAAGTCCCGAAGGACCACGAAGGCGAAGTTGCTGCCCACCTCGCGGACGTTCTCCATCCAGCCCACCAGCTTGACGCTCTGGCCGGCGTTTTCAAGGCGGAGCTCGCCGCAGTTATGAGTACGGGATTGAAGCATGATTGCCATTCTCCTTGTCGTTTTTATCGTACAGGGCCGTCGCTCATTCCTTTATCGGAGCGGCGGCGCGCTTTTTTTCAATGCCTGAGAGCACGTGGGCGATGAGGTCGCCTGTGGTCATAAGCTCCTGGGTACCGGACTCCATGTCCTTGCAGGAGACCATGTTTTTGGCTATCTCGTCCTCGCCCAGCAGCAGCACGTAGGGAATGCCCAGGCGGTTGGCGTAGGTGAGGCGGGCCTTGAATTTTTTGTTCTCCGTATATATCTGGGTGCGGATGCCCGCTTCCCGGCAGGAGGTGGCCAGCTTGGTGGCGGGGCCCCGGTCGTCGGTCATGGGGATTATGAGCACGTCGGCGGGGGCGGTGGGCAGCTCGGGATTGAGCATGCCGCAGTCCTCCAGCACGAAGAAAAGCCGCGTAAGGCCGATGGATATGCCCACGCCGGGCAGCTTCCTGTCGGTGTAATATCCGGCCAGGTCGTCATACCGTCCGCCGGAGCAGATGGAACCCACCTCCGGGTGGTCCAGCATGGTGGTCTCGTACACGGTCCCGGTGTAGTAGTCAAGGCCCCGGGCGATGGTCAGATCCACGGCGGAGTGGTCCTCGGGCACGCCGAAGTCGCCCAGATATCTCACCACGGTCTTCAGCTCGTCAAGACCGGTATCGAAAAGCCCGTCCCGGCCGCGATAACTCTCCAGAGCAGATATCACCTGATCGTTGGTGCCCTTTATTGCGATGAAGGCGAGAATATCGCCGGCGGTATCGCCGGGGATGCCGTAGTCGTCCGTCAGGATGGCCCGGACCTTTTCCGGCCCGATCTTGTCCAGCTTGTCCACCGTGCGCATGATGTCCCCGGACTTGTCCGCAAGGCCCAGCATGGAGTAGAAGCCGGTGAGTATCTTGCGGTTGTTGACCCTTATCACGAACCGCTCAAGGCCGAGAGAGGTGAAGGCTTTGTAGATGACGGAGGGTATCTCCGCCTCGTTTATGATGTCAAGAGCCCCGTCGCCGATAACGTCGATATCGCACTGATAGAACTCCCGGAACCTTCCCCGCTGTGCCCGCTCACCGCGATAGACCTTGCCGGTCTGGAAGCGGCGGAAGGGGAAGGACAGCTCGGAGTAATGCAGAGCCACGTACTTGGCAAGGGGAACCGTCAGATCGAAGCGCAGGGAAAGATCGCTGTCGCCCTTGGTGAAGCGGTAGACCTGCTTTTCCGTCTCGCCGCCGCCCTTGGCCAGCAGCACGTCGGAGGATTCGATAACCGGAGTGTCCAGAGCGGTGAAGCCGTACAGCGCGTAGGTACGGCGCAGCCGCTCCAGCATGTCGTCAAAAGCCGCCTGCCTGTCGGGCAGCAGCTCCATAAAGCCGGATAGAGTGTGAGGTCTGATGATTTCCATAGATAATACCTTTAACGTAAAAAATGAAAAGCTCTCGCCTTACGGGGCGGGAGCTTTTACTCACGCCGGACACATACCGTTCCGGCCTGACGCAGATATCCCGAACAAGGCGACACAATACATTGATTATATACCGCCGGGGATATTTGTCAAATTCTTTTGTTATTTTCCGCTCTTTTTGGGGTTTACGATGTCACGCCAGTCAAGCATGCCGTCCTTCAGACCGCGGATAAGCACCTCGGCGGTGGCTATGTTGGTGGCGAAGGGCACGTTCTGCTGATCGCACAGGCGGCAAATCTCCGTGACCTCCTTGTAGCTCTCTTTTCCGGAGGGGTCGGAGAGGAATATGACCATATCGAGCTCGTTGTAGGAGATGCGGGCGCCTATCTGCTGGTCGCCGCCCTGCTTGCAGGACATGTACAGCGTGATGGGCAGGCCGGTGGCCTCCATCACGAGCCGGCCGGTGGTGTTGGTGGCGCAGATATTGTGCTCTGCCAGAATACCGCAGTATGCGATGCAGAAATCCACCATGAGGTCTTTTTTTCTGTCATGGGCCATAAGTGCTATATTCATTACGCCGCGTCCTCCTCAGATCTATTTCAGTTCCAGCGGGACCTTCTCGCCGGAGATCCTTCCCGCAATGTTTTTAAACTCCTCCCAGGCGTACCTTGCGCCGAAATCGATGAGAGGCTTTTCAAGATTTGCCGCCAGCTGTACGGAATCGTCCTCCATCACCACGCCGATGAGCCGGGCGCCGACGGCGTCTATGGCGTCGTCCAGCGTGGCCTTGAGCCTTTTCAGCTTTCTGGGAGACAGCCGGTTTATGATGAGCCGCACGTTTCCGACGCCCAGCCTGCGCAGTTCCATGACGGCCCGCTGGCCGTCTCTCAGGCTGGTGGCGTCGCCGGTGGCGACGATGATGCCCATGTCCGCGCCGGAGGCGGCCAGCCGGAAGCCGGGGCCTATGCCCGCCGGGGCGTCGATGATGCAGTAGTCGTAATCGTCCCTTGCCCGGCTGACGAGCTCCGCCATGCCGTCGGGCGATATGTCCTCCGCGCCGAGGGCAGAGGGGGCGGGGAGGAGAAAGAGGTTTTCTATGTCGGGATGGGCCGCGGCGGCCTCTTCAAGGGTCATGCGGCCGCTCGTCACGTCGGACAGGTCGGTGACCGCCGTATCCGTCATGCCCAGCACCAGATCCAGATTGCGAAGGGCGATGTCGCAGTCGATGCACAGCACTGTGTGACCGCCCCGGGCAAGGAAGGAGGCTATGGCGCCGGCGCAGGTGGTCTTTCCGGTGCCGCCCTTGCCGGATGCGATGACGATTACCTGTCCCATGTTGCCCTCCTTCAATGATGGTTATCATTATAAACGAAATTGGAATTTATTTCAAGTGATTTTTTGGTGATTGTGCGTATACGGCTCAATCCGCCAGACCGTTATCGGAGTACAGACCGGCGCTCTCGGCGCCCTTGGTGAAGTAGGCGTCCATTATATCCCGGGCGCAGGTACTGATGGCGGAGCCGGAGCCGCCGTTCTCGACAACGACGGCGATGGCTATCTCCGGCTTGTCCGCGGGAGCGTAGCACACGAACACGCCGGTGTTGACCTTCTTCGTGTCTGACTGGACCGTGCCGGTCTTGGCCGCCACGGGCACCTTGTAGTTCTTGAAGACGGAGGAGGCGGTGCCCTTTGAGGCCACGGCCCTCATGCCCTGCTGGAGAAGGCCGATGAAGCCGGTCTCCTCGTCCTCGATGACGTTGAGTATCTCGGGGGAGTTGTTCTCCACGATGACGGAGTAGTCGCCGCTGGTGACGTATTTCAGCAGCGTGGCGGCGTAGTGGGTGCCGCCGTTGGCGATGGTGGCCACGTAGTTGGCTATCTGCACGGGGGTGAACATGTTGTGGCCCTGGCCGATGGAGGCCAGCAGCGTGTCGGCGGACCACCAGCCCTCGTTGAGGGCCTCCTGCTTGTACTCGGGGGTGGCGGCGTGACCGGAGACCTCGCTTATCTCAAGGCCCGTTTTCTCGCCGAGACCGAATTCAAGCGCGGCGTTGGATATGGCCCTGGCGCCCATCCAGTCGCCGATGGTGTAGAAGAAGTAGTTGCAGGAGTAACACAGCGCCCCCACCACGTCCAGCATGCCGTGGGATACGGGAGACCAGCAGGAGGGCTGATAGTCGGGGAATGCGGTGTAGGTGTGTTCGTCGTATATGGTGGTCAGGGGCGTGATGCTGCCCTGATGGAGGGCGGCGTAGGCCGTGACCATCTTGAAGGTGGAGCCGGGGTTGTAGGTGCCCTGAGTGGCCCGGTTGAAAAGCGGCTTGGCCGGGTCGGAGTTCAGCACACCGGCGTTTATGCGGTAGGTGGACAGGTCGAAGGTGGGATAACTGGCCATGGCCAGCACCTCGCCGGTGTTCACGTCCATCAGCACCACGGCGCCGCCCTCGGCCAAATCCATGGCCTCGTCCTCGCTGACCTTGGCGTTCTCGGCCTCGCGCTCGGCGTTTATGGAGTTTATGGTGGACCGGAGGGCCGCCTCCGCGGCCTTCTGCAGATTCAGGTCGATGGTGAGGTACACGTTGTTGCCCGCCTGGGCCTGGGAGTTCACCACGACGCCCGTCACGGCGCCGGAGGAATCGGTATAGGTGGTCACGGACCCGTCGATGCCGTGGAGCTGATCCTCGAAACCGGCCTCGGCGCCGGTCTTGCCCACGTAGTCGTTAATGTCGTAGCCCTTGTCCTTGTACAGGGCGAACTCCTCTTCCGAGGATATGCGCCCTGTCACGCCGATGACGTGGGCGGCCAGATCCGTGTAGTACCGCCGCACGGACGCTGTCTCAACGGTGACGCAGCCGAAGTTGCGCTGCAGCACCAGCGTGATGAAATCCACGTCCACGTCCGAGGCGAACACGTAGTCGGTGGTGTTGACTATCACGCGGATCTCCAGCTCGTAGCGCACGCCGATGATCTTCCGGGCGTCCGCCGGGGCCATGGTGTAGCTTATCCTGTAATGCTCCCGCATCCACTCTATGAGCTGGGGAGCGGTTATGTTCTTGCTGAGATTGAAGTACTTTATGTAGGCGTCAAGTCTCGTGCGCTGGGACTGGGACATGTCCGCAAGATAGTCGAAGGGGGCGCTGGAGGTGACGGGAAAGGTGTCGGTGTACTCCGTGCCGCAGGACACGGCGTCCTGTATGAGGGTGTAGACTATCTCGTTGGCGTTGCCGCTGTTGAGCATCTGCAGACGGTTTATGGACACGTTGTACACCGTCTCGTCGGCGGCGAGGATGGTGCCGTTGCGGTCGAGGATGGAACCCCGGGTGGCATAGACCACGCTGTCGGAAGCCACGATGCCGGCGTTCTTCTCCACGTAGCTGTCGCCCTCCACTATCTGCAGACGGTAGAGCGTGGAGCCGTAGATGGACAGCAGGCCCGCTATTATTATGAATATCACGACTATTCTCGACGTTCGTAGGAATTTATCCATTGTAGCCCCTTTCAAAGCCGGAAACGGCCGATACGAGCCTGTTGAAGTAGTAGATCGGCAGTGAGAATATGAGGGAGGCCAGGGTCTGCCGCAGCGCCGTGGGCATAAGGCGCGGCACGGGCACACCCTGCAGCATCACGAGGGAGAACATCTGCGCGCCGGCGCACAGCACCAGCACGGCGGCGCAGCCGATCATGAAAGTGAAAACGTTTCTGACGACCAGCGTCTGAGCCGCCCTGCCAACAATGAGACCGCAGGCGGTCAGCAGAAGAGTGAAGAGGATGGCCGGGGAGTTCATTGAAACGTCGCACAGTATCCCCGCCGCAAGGCCGAAAACGGCCCCCTTCATCTCGTCGGTGAGCAGAGCATAGCTCACCACGGCTATGGGCAGCAGCAGCGGCCGGACGCCCAGTATGAGTATCCGGGAGAACACCATGGACTGCAGCACGAACACGATGAGCATGAAAAGCGCCGCCGCGATTATGGAGAATATATAGTTTTTGCGGAGCTTTGACATGGCCTGACCTCAGTCGGAAACTTCGAATTCCGTGATGATATATACGTGGGAGAGGTTGTCTATATCTGCGGAGGGGTTTATCCGGGCGTACACGCCCAGACCGGAGGCGGGCGTCACCACCTCGCTGACGGTGCCGATTACGAGTCCCTTGGGGTAAGCGCCGCCCTTGCCGGAGGTGACGACGGTGCAGCCCGTCATAACGCCCTCGATGTTCTGGATGTAGGAGAGCCTCATCTGCCCGTCCTGGAAGGCGTCGAAATCCCCCTCGGCCACGGCGGTCTCGCCGGTCTCGTACACCAGCGCGCCGATGTTCATCGTGGTGTCGATTATGGTGGTCACGGTGGCGGACATTGAACTCACGGAGGTGACGCGGCCCACCAGATAGCCCGTCTCGGTGATTACGCTGTCCCCGGGGCTGACCTCCGTCTCACCGTCAAGGTTCACGGTAAAGGAGGAGGCCCAGTTGGAGGAGGTCCAGGATATTATGGTGGCGGAGGTCAGGGTGTAGTCGGTGTGCTTCGTGGCGAAGCCCAGCAGCTTGTGAAGGCGTTCGTTCTCCTCGCTGATCTCGGAGTACTCCCGGTAGTCGTCCTCCAGGCGGGCCACCCGGGCCTTCAGCTCCTCGTTTTCCTCCACCAGCCTGTCGTAGCGATAGGCCAGATTGTAGACCCTCTCGAAGCCGTCCACAACGGTGGTCATGGCCCGCCGCAGCGGGGCAAAGGCGGGGGAGAGCGTCCTGTTGGCCAGATCGGACCCGGAGGAGCCTGCCGCTATCGACACGATGGATACCAGCACTATCACGAGAGCGGCAAGTACGATATACGTGCTTTTCTTTTTGAAACTCATATCAGCCCTCCGGCAAAGGGGATATCCACTCCCGCCTTTTTGAGCATGAGCCCAAGGCGGCACAGGGGAAGCCCCATGACTGTAAAGAAATCCCCGTCGATCTTCTCTATGAAATACGCGCCGATGCCCTGAGCGCCGTAGGCCCCGGCCTTGTCCATGGGCTCGCCGGTGGCGATATAGGCGTCGGCTTCCGCCTCGGTGATGGGGCGGAAGAATACGTTGGCGCGCTCGCAGGCGGTCAGCTCCAGATCGCCTGTTATCACCGCCACGCCGGTGTGGACCGTGTGGCGCCGTCCGGACAGGGACAGGAGCATCTCTTTCGCGTCCCGGGCATCCCGGGGCTTGCCCAGAGCCGCACCGTCCAGATACACCAGAGTGTCCGCGGCGATGACCACGTCGTCGGCGGGACGGGAGGCGGCCACGTCCCGGCACTTGCACAGGGCGATGGCGGTCACGTTCTCCTGGGGCGTTCCGCCGCCGCGCTCCTCGGCATGGGACGGGATCACCAGAAGATCCTTTATTCCTATCATTTTCAAAAGCTCAAGCCGCCGGGGCGAAGCCGACGCCAGTACAACGCTCATTTTCTTCTCCGTTCCGCCGCGCCGCGGCGATGCGGCGTCAATCCTCGACCCCCGCCGCGTACAGTCCGCGCATGACGGAGGAGGGGGTGACGTCGGTAAGATTGAGGTATCGTTTCGTAACTGCAACGCACTCGGGGGCGTTCTCCGTGGTGAAGGCAAGCCGCACACCGGTGAGGCCCGCCGTCATGTATTCCCGGCTCCTGTCGGCCAGAAACACCTTCTGGGATGAATATACCGCGGTACGGCAGCCGTCGGCCCGCTCAAAGGGCATCTCGAAGCCGTTCCAGTCGGATATGCCGGAGAAGGAGTCGCAGGAACATACGCCGGTGCAGTTCTTGAAAAGGCATGTTTCCGAGTAGATGAGGGGCAGCCGCCCGTAGACGACCGCCTCGGTGGGCAGAGGCTTGGCCATGGCCTTTATCTGTGACAGCTTCAGCTCGAAGGACAGCGTGGCTGAGTCAAGACCCAGTTCCTTCATAACCGTCAGCGCCCGGGAGTTCATTATATTAAGGCCCTGATCGCCCCGGACTATGAAGCCCATCTTTCTCGCCATGACCACGTGGCCGAGATTGGACACGCTCACCGCCGTTATGCCCATGGTCCGGGCCTTCTCCAGCCGGCCCGTCACGGCCTCCAGCTCCCGGTCGAATATCACCGGCGGCAGCTGCAGACAAACCTCGATGCCGTCGGCGTCCAGAAACGGCTTGAGCGCCTGGGCGGCGCCGTCCAGCTCGTTCACGGGCAGATACAGCACCGTGGGGGCCAGCTCCGCCAGCTCCGGCGACAGCTGGGAGGCGCGCAGTACGGATACGGTCAGCTCCGGCGCCGCGGTGACGTTGGGGATATCCTGATATACGTCGTAATCCCGTTCCGGGCGGGGAGGGAGATACTTCCGCTTCTCCATCAGCTCCTTCAGAAGAGCGTCCCGCATGGCGGCGATATCGTCGGTGGGAAGGGTAATGCCCTTTTCCACGGTGCACTTCACCCCGTCGCAGTAGAAGGGGGTGCCGCCGGTCTTGTAAAGCTGGGTCTGGAGCATGGGCAGCGTCAGACCCTTGTCGAAGGACGGCACGGGAGAGGCCCCCTCGGTGTGGACGATGTTGCCTCTGTCGTCCGCCGCTGCCAGCGCAGCGGGCTTTCCCAGAGCCAGGTCCCCGTAGAAGCACACGGGCACGTGCTGGTATTCCCGGTTAAGGTAACCGCGCCGAAGTTTGGACAGGTCCTCCGCCGTGGCGGCGGGCCGGCGCAGTATGTCCGGGGCCAGCAGCTCGTCGGGGTCGCCGTCGGAATAACCGGCGCAGAAGCCCGTGGCGGAGAAGGCGTTTTCTATGGCGGAGATATCCTCGGTGGAGGGGAGCTGCCCTCCGTTTATGGCCCGGGCGTAGGTCTCGCACAGCACGGAGACGTACTCCGGCGGCGCCCCGGGCTCGTCTATCCTCATGGCGCTCACACCCGCGGCCTTGAGACGGCTTACGCGGGATATGAGGCAGGCTTCCTTCAGAAGGAAGGGACGGTCGTTTTTCGCGCCGGTGTTGAACTCGTCGAGACAGGGCATGGTGCACTTGCCCTTCAGGTCGCTCATCCTCGACTGAACGGCGCTGAGATGGCACTGACCCGCGAAGGCGGGGCATATCGTGCCGTGGACGAAGACCTCCACCTCTATGGACACCCCGGCGCAGATCTCCTCGATGGCGTCCGCCGGCAGCTGGGCGCTGACGGCGGCCCGGGAGGCGCCCATGGCCTGGGCCATGCGCACACCGTCAAGGCTGTGCAGATTCATCCTGGGACCGGCGTGGATATCCATCTCCGGCACAGCCCTGCGCAGTACCCGGATGAGGCCGGGGTCGCTTACGATAACGGCGTTTGCGCCGTAGCGGCAGGCAAGACGGGCGTGCTGCACAGCAGGCAAAAAGCTCTCGTCGGAGGGGAGAGCGTCCATCGTGACGTAGACCTTCACGCCCCGCACGCGGCAGAACTCCGCGGCGCGGCGGAATTCGTTGACAGTCAGCGCTCCGGCGTCGCCGAAGCTGACGTAGATGGCGTCCGCGCCGCTCTCGACGGCGGCGGCAACGCCCTCAGGCGACGATACCGGCGCCAGCAGTTCCGTCATCCGATGCTCCTCCCTTCACATGGTAATACAAAATAAATTATACCATGTCCCACGGCAAAAAAAAACAACAAATTGTCGGTACGGGGCAACTTTGGGCAAAGCGGAATAAAAAGGCGGCGTTTGCTCAGCAAACGCCGCCTTTCGGATGTGATCTTCAATTATTACGCGGCTTTCACCAGCATGGCGGCAAGCACCGCCATCAGCAGGACGAAGGCCGGGAATTTGTGCAGGAAGGTGAAGTAGCGGAACGTCATGATGGCGCCGATGCGTTTTTTCGTCACTCTGTAACCGAAGGAGGGGAACAGCTTGGGAAGCCCCTTGACGCTCTCGGCAAGGTCCAGGACCGAGGTTGCTATAAATTCCCGCTGCGCCACGCCGTAACGGTTGACCGTCGCCTGGTCGGTGGCCAGCTCCAGGTCGGTGCAGGCGGTGAGATACATCAGCCACACCAGGGGATTGAACCAGTGGACGGCAAGGGCCGTCACCAGCAGGAACTTTTTCACGCAGTTGAGCCTGCGCAGATCGAAATACTCCCGCTCCAGGGCGTAGGTGGCGGCGGCGGTGTGGGCGTCCTCTCCGGGCCTGACGAAGATGGTGGGCTTAAAAAGGCCGTAGGCCGTGGGACTTCTGAGCCCGCTGAGAGATTTGAGCGTGATGCCCCGGCGCAAAGGCTTTTCCGGCTCCCACCAGATATCCTCCCGGTTTATCTCCGCGGCGCGGCGGAACAGGGAAACGTAGTGAAAATACGCGCACAGCACGAGAAAAAGCCCCGCGCCCGCGCCGATGATCCATATCCGGGACGCGTTCGGCACGCGGGACACGGCGGAGTTTACGCGGTCGAGTATCACGGTCTGCGTCTTCTCCACGAAATCGGCTCCCGGCAGTTTTGCTTTTACAAAGGGGGAGTAGGGGATAAGAAGGCGCAGGGCGATCAGGGTCCACATATTGCTGAAGGTGCGGCGGGGCAGCACCCGCTCCAGCGCCAGCCGCAGCAGCGCCACGACGATTATCATCTCGCCGCCGAACACACTCATCTCAAGCACGTTCATCATATTATTTTATCTCCCACACGAAGGTTACGGTGTCCGTGAGAACGATATCGTCCGGGGAGATATCCACCGCGTTTGAGCGGGCGCCCATGCCCATGACCTTGGACTCCACGTAGAATGAGGTGGGGGAGTAGAGGACCACGTCGCCCCAGGAGTAGTCCACGTCCATCAGCTGTCCCAGCTCCACGCCGGAGGCCTCCGCCAGAACGGCGGCCCGGCGCTTCGCGTTTTCAGCAGCATCCCGCAGAAGCGCTTCCCCCGCGCTCTCCTTGTCCTTCACCGTGAACTGCACGTTCAGCTCCGGGTCCGAAAGGCACCCGGCCACGGCTCCCAGCACGGCGCTGAGCCGCCGGTTTTCAAAGGGGAACTCCAGCTTCAGGGTGTGCCGGCAGGCGTAGCCGACGAATACGTTCTTATAGTTGCCGTTCTTGTCATGTACGCCCTCGTACTCGGAGGAGACGCTGAAGTCCGCCGTCTTTACGTCCTTGTGGTCAAAGCCCACGGCGGCCAGAGCGGCGTTGAGCTGCTCCTGCCGGGCGGCGGATTCGGCCATAGCCTTTTCATACTGCTTATCGAGAGATTTGAGGGTCAGGGTAACGACGGTCCAGTCCGGCTTGAGGGTCAGTCTGCCAGTACCCTTTATGGTGAGAGTCCTGTTCATCTGCGACCTCCCGTTTTTTATTCAGGCGGAGTATCCCGCCGGAACCACAATAGCACAGCGCGGAGCGTTGTGCAAATAATTTTATCCCTTCGCTTGACAAAAAGCGCCTCTTTGTTTAGGTTTATAGTAAAAACCGGAAGGGGGCGCAGAGGTGAGAAAAGTGATAGCGGCAGGTGCGCGCAGGGGTGCCGTGGCGGTACCGTCGTCGAAGAGCGCGCTTCACCGCCTGCTCATCTGCGCCGCCCTTTCGGACAGCCCCTCGGTCATACGCTGCCGGGGAGTATCCGGTGACGTGGAAGCTACCGCGGACTGCCTGCGGGCCATGGGCGCCGGGGTGACGGTCGGCGGCGAGAGCATCACCGTCGTGCCCGGGCCGACACCGAGGGGAAATATCACGATGAACTGCCGGGAGAGCGGGTCAACCCTGCGTTTTCTCCTGCCGGTCCTCGGCGCGCTGGGGATCGGTGCGGAGATAAAAATGGAGGGACGTCTGCCGCTGCGCCCGATCGAACCGCTGGCGGAGGAACTCCGGCGTCACGGCATGACAGTGGCGGGAAAAGACGGGACGATGATCTGTTCCGGCCGTCTCAGGCCGGGCAGGTACGCGGTGCCCGGAGACGTGTCCTCCCAATTCGTGACCGGTCTGCTGCTGGCTCTGCCCCTGATGAGCGGGGACAGCACGGTGGACGTCACGGGCGGGCTGGTGTCGGCGGGTTACGTGACGCTGACGGAAAAGACGATGAAAAGCGCCGGAGTGACCGCTGAGAAGCGGGAACACGGCTGGCATATACCCGGAAATCAGGCCTACAGGCTCCCGCGGGAAGTCGAAGCCGAGGGGGACTGGTCCGGCGCGGCTGCGTTTCTGTGCATGGGCGCCGTCTCCGACGGGGGCGTAACGGTCCTCGGACTTGACGGTGACAGCGTTCAGGGCGACAGAAGGATCGCCGCCCTGCTCCGTGACGCAGGGGCGGAAGTGACCGTAAGCCCCGGCACCGTAACTGTGCGGCGGGGCCGCTTGGGGGCGGTGCGCGTCGACGCCGCCGACGTCCCCGACCTTGTCCCGGCGCTGTGCGCTCTGGCCGCGGCCGCCGAGGGGGAGACGAGAATAGTGAACGCCGGGCGACTGCGCTATAAGGAGTCAGACCGGCTGAAGACGACGGCCGCCGCGCTGAGCGCTCTTGGCGCCGATATACGCGCCGGGGACGACGGATTCGTCATCCGCGGTACCGGCCGCCTGCGCGGCGGCGCCTGCGAAAGCTTTGGAGACCACCGTATAGCTATGGCCGCCGCTGCGGCGGCCTCGATATGTGAGGGCAGCGTTGCGGTGGACGGCGCGGAGTGCGTGGACAAATCATATCCCGGCTTCTGGGATGACCTTGATATGCTGGAGGTGGAGTGAATGGGCAGCAGCTACGGTGAGAATATCCGCCTTACGTTATTCGGACAGTCCCACTCGAGGGCGGTTGGCATGGTGCTGGAGGGCGTTCCTGCGGGGAAGAGGATAGACCTGGAGGAACTTGCCCGGTTCATGGCCCGCCGCGCCCCCGGCAGGAACGATTACTCCACCGCCCGCCGCGAGTCGGACGTGCCGGAGTTCCTCGGCGGTCTGACGGACGGCGTCACCTGCGGCGCGCCCATCGCCGCCGTTATAATGAACGAGGACGCCCGCCCCGGCGATTACAAGGCGCTGAGCCGTACGCCCCGGCCCGGCCACGCGGACTACACGGCGTACGTCAAATACTTCGGCCATGAGGACCGGTCCGGCGGCGGACATTTCTCCGCCCGCCTCACCGCGCCCCTCTGCGTCGCCGGGGGGATATGCCGTCAGCTTCTGGCGGCGGAGGGCGTCGGGATAATCTCCCGCATCGCTTCCATCGGCGCCGTAAGGGACGAGGGAGAGCTGACCGTCTCAACTGCTGACAAGGCGTTCCCGACCGTCAGCGACGCCCGGGGAAAAGAGATGATATCCGCCATCGCCGCGGCGAAGGCAGACGGCGACAGCCTGGGCGGCATAGTGGAGTGCGCCGTCGTCGGTGTGAGCGCCGGTCTTGGCGACCCCGTTTTCGGCGGCATGGAAAACCGCATCGCCGCCATACTGTTCGGCATACCCGCGGTAAAGGGCGTGGAGTTCGGCTCCGGCTTTGCCGGGTCCGCGCTGCGGGGCAGCGAGAACAACGACGGCTTCTATTACGACGGTACGGCGGTAAAAACCTTCACCAACAACTCCGGGGGCATCCTGGGCGGCGTGACCGACGGCATGCCCATAACCTTCCGGGCGGCCTTCAAGCCCACCCCGTCCATCGCGAAGGAGCAGCGGACCGTGGATCTGAATACGATGAAGGACGCCGTCGTCTCCGTCCCGGGACGGCACGACCCCTGCATAGTCCCGCGGGCGGTGCCCTGCGTCGAGGCGGCGGCGGCCATAGCCGTGTACGACGCGCTGCTGGGCAGAAAAAAGGAACTTTGACGCTGAAAACTCACAAAACGGAGAGAGAATGGACACTTCCGATTACAGAAAAATCATAGACGGGATAGACGACGAGCTGGTGAAGCTCTTCTCCCGGCGTATGGACACCGCGGCCGGGATAGCCGGGTACAAGAAGGAAAACGGCCTTGAGGTGTACGACGGGAAAAGGGAGAGGGAGAAGCTGGAGGACCTGGCGGCAAAAGCGCCGCCGGAGATCGCCGGTTACGTCCGCCGTCTCTACTCGACAATCTTCGAGCTGAGCAGGGAATACCAGAACTGCGTCATAGGCGGCGACGCGAAGAACATAGTGCTCATCGGCATGCCCGGCTGCGGAAAGACCACCGTCGGCCGTGAGCTTGCGCGCATGACCGGCCGGCAGCTGCTGGACTCCGACGAGATCCTGGAGAAACGGGCAGGCATGAGCGCGGCAGAATATTTCGACGCCGTGGGGCAGGAGCGGTTCCGCAGGGAGGAGACGGAGGTGCTGCGGGAGCTGTGCAGGGAATCCGGGAAGATAATCGCTACCGGCGGCGGCTGCGTCACCGTGCCGGAGAACTACGCGCATCTTCACAGGAACGGGATCATCATACTCATCCGCCGGGACCTGTCCCTGCTGCCGAGGGAGGGGAGACCCCTTCTGGCGAGGTACACCGTCGAGGAGCTTTATCAGCAGCGCAGATACCTGTACGAGGCCTTTGCGGACACGTCCGCGGATAATAACGCGACGATCCAAAAAGCGGCAGAAAACGTGCTGAACGCATATAAAAATGCATCGGAAACGGGTCTGACGGGAAAAAGCGAATAATTACTTGAATTTTTTTAAAAAACGGTGTTGACAAATATAGGACGCGGTGATATACTTCCGTCAAACCGATGAGGAAGAGTGAGTAAACACGGCATACTGATCCTCAGCGAGCCGCAGACGGTGAGAGTGCGGCGCTCGGCGCTGTGTTGAATGGACTTCCGAGGGCAATCGGAAAGGGCTTGTGCCTGAGTATGTGCGCCGGGGCTGCATCCCCGTAAACAAAGGCGGCGTATGACTGTACGCGTAAGTGGGCGCATGAGCGCCAAGCAGGGTGGCACCGCAGGATCATTCCTGTCCCGGCAAAGATTTTTTGCAGGGGCGGGATTTTTTATTTCCCCGTCCCGGAAAGGAAAAAGAAAATGAAAAACGAGATACCCTACAAGATCTACCTCACCGAAGATGAGCTGCCCAGAGCATGGTATAATCTCCGGGCCGACATGAAGAACAAGCCCGCGCCTCTGCTCAACCCCGGCACCCATCAGCCCATGAAGGCCGAGGAGCTTGCCCCCGTGTTCTGCGACGAGCTCATCAAGCAGGAACTGGACAACGACACCAGATTCTTCGAGATTCCTCAGGAGATCTACGACTTCTACAAGATGTACCGTCCCTCACCCCTGGTGAGAGCCTACTGCCTTGAGGAGAAGCTCCAGACCCCCGCCAAGATCTACTACAAGTTCGAGGGCAACAACACCTCCGGCTCCCACAAGCTCAATTCCGCCATTGCACAGGC
>JAEETR010000104.1 GCA_016286595.1 Oscillospiraceae bacterium
AAGCCGCCGGCTTCGAGGTCATCGACCTGGGCATCGACGTCCCCGCCGAGAAGTTCGTCGAGGCCGTCAAGGCCAACCCCGACTGCCATGTTGTCGGCGTGTCCGCTCTGCTGACCACCACCATGGAGGCCATGCGCGTCACCGTCAAGGCCCTGATCGATGCCGGCCTGAAGAGCCAGGTCAAGATCATGGTCGGCGGCGCCCCCATCACCCAGGCCTTCGCCGATGAGATCGGCGCGGATGCCTACACTCCGGACGCTGCTTCCGCCGCGACCAAGGCCAAGGAGCTGGCCGAAGGCTGCTGAGATACCAGCGCTTTTCCGCAAACCTCTCTTTGAAAAAGAACTGTGTGGTCCCAATCGGGGCCGCACAGTTTTTTTGATTTCTCGCGAAACACGGTTTACCCGCCCGCACACCCTCTCAGTCCCGGCGCTTCGCGCCGCGACAGCTCCCCCTCGAGGGGGAGCCAAGGGGCGAACCCACGCCCTTGCCTCGCCCCTTGGGGAGAGGTGGCACGAGCGAAGCGAGTGACGGAGAGGGGAAGCGCGTCCCTTGCGTGCCGCATTCCCTGTGGGCCGGGGGCTTGCCCCCGGCAGGACACCCGCGTTTCCCGCCGCCTTGCAGGGCGGGACCACCGGGCCCGCCGCCGCGTCCCTCCGCCCGCCGCCCCCCCACAGAAAACCAACAGCGCCCCGGCGGAAGCCGGGGCGCTGACCATACCTTATTAGATTATAGGCCTCGCAGAGTTTGCGCCCGCAGGCGCAAAGAAAATCCAATCATTTTTGCCGGAAACCGCGCTTTTCGGCAAAAATCCTTCTCGCGGAGCGAGTGTGCCCTCTCCCGCAGGGCGCGCTCGCGCAGTGCGATCCTTTTCATCGGCAAAGCCGGAACGGCTTTGTCGATGACTTACAGGCAGCACTCCGCCAGATGCGTGAAGATCCGCAGGCTCGGGTTCTGCGACTCCTTCCGCCAGGCCAGCACCAGCCGGGCGTTCGGCACGTCGTTGAGCGGGACGGCCCGCACGGAGGTGGAGGAGCAGGCGCGGTTGGAGGCGTTGAACATCGACACGCCGAAGCCGCTCTCGGTCCACAGCAGGCGCGTATGGATGTTGGCGGCCATCTTGATGTTGGGCGTGACGCCCGCCTGCCGGAAGCAGTTCTGCAAAAACGCGGCCTCGCCGGTGAGCTTCTGCCCCTCGTCGATGATGATGGTGTCCTGCTCAAAGTCGCCGAGGGAGGCGGAATTCTTGTTCGCCATGCGGTGATCGGGCGGGACCAGCATGCAGAAGGGGACGCTGTCCAGCTGCAGGGTCTCCAGGTCGGGGTTGTCGCTGAGGCCGAAGTCCATGGAGAAGATGATGTCCAGGCGGTTGCGGTTGAGCTCGTCGAGCAGGTCGCGCCCGTCCATGCGCACGGGGGTGAACTCCACCAGCGGCAGACTCTGGGCGAACTAGTTGCAGGTGACCTGCATGACCTCGTCCAGCTGCTGCTCCTCCAGGACGCCGATGTTCAGCCGCCCCATGAGGCCGTTCTCGGTCTGGCGCACCAGGGTGATGACCCGGTCCAGCTCCTTGCGCAGCTCCGGCAGCTCGCTGGCCAGCAGCGTGCCCGCCGGGGTGAGGGAGACCGTGTGGTGGTTGCGGTTGAGCAGGGAGACGCCCAGCTCGTTTTCCAGCGAGACGATGCCGCGGCTGAGGGCGGGCTGGCTGACGAAGACCTCGTTGGCCGCCTCGGTGAAGCTCAGCGTCCGGGCCACCGCGGCGAAATATTCCAACTGTTTGAAGGTCATAAGGACTCAGCTCCTTCATTTTATTCGTTTATTTTATAACACGTTTTTCGCCAAAAGTAAACAATAATTTCAACGCATAACCGCATCGGAATAAAGTATTTCCCTTTTCGCGGCGCACGAATTATTATAAATGTAGCAAAAAGCGGCGAAAATGCAGAACAAACACTTGCGCGCCGCCGCGCAATACGTTATAATAATTTCCGCGGAGAAAAAACAATTACAGATCGTGTATAAATTGAAAGGAGTTAGATTCCCATGATTATCATTGGCGAAAAGATCAACGGTTCCATCCCCTCTATGGCCAAGGCCATTGCCGAGCGCAACGAGGAGTGGATCAAGGACATCGCGAAGAAGGAGGCCGACGCCGGCGCCGACTACATCGACTGCTGC
>JAEETR010000105.1 GCA_016286595.1 Oscillospiraceae bacterium
AACGTGCGGGGCGGACGGTGCGAGGCCTGCGCCGGCGACGGCCTTGTGAAAATCGAGATGCACTTTTTGGCGGACATATACGTGCCCTGCGAGGTCTGCGGCGGCAAGCGCTACAACCGTGAGACCCTGGAGGTGCGCTACAAGGGCAAGAACATATACGAGGTGCTGGACATGACCGTGGACGAGGCGCTGGTGTTCTTCGAGAACCTGCCGAAGATACGGGACCGGGTCCAGACGCTGGCGGACGTGGGCCTGGGCTATATCAAGCTGGGTCAGCCCTCCACCACCCTTTCCGGCGGCGAGGCCCAGAGGGTCAAGCTGGCCACGGAGCTTTCCCGCCGCAGCACCGGCGGCACCATGTATATCCTGGACGAGCCCACCACCGGCCTCCACGCCGACGACGTCAACCGTCTGATGGAGGTGCTTCAGCGCCTGACCGACGGCGGCAACAGCGTGGTCATAATCGAGCACAATCTTGACGTGATAAAGTGCGCCGACTGGATAATCGACCTGGGTCCCGAGGGCGGAGACGCCGGAGGCCGGGTCATCTGCACCGGCACCCCCGAGGACGTGGCCGCCTGTGAGGAGAGCGCCACGGGCCAGGTGCTGCGCAAATGGATACCGGAGCTGCGTCAGAGCGGATCGCGCTGAGCCATGAACACCCGGCTTCTCACCGGAGAAGGGGCGGAGCGGGCCTGCGCGCTGTCGGCGGCTATATTCGTTGTACAATATAATTTTTTCATCCGGTATCTTGTACACCGGCGGAAAGTGTGCTAAACTTGCGGTGTATGACAATGCGAAGGGGCGCGTTTGCCCCGGTTTTCGTGCGTTTTCACAGTACAAAACTGCTGTGACAGGCAGTAAACATAAAGGAGAAATAATATGGCAGAGAAAAAGTATGACATAGTCGGCATGAGCGACTGCTGTGTTGACTGCGCCGTAACCGTTCAGAAGCTGCCCACCCACAACACCGGCTCCCGCGCCGAGGTCCTGACGTTCCAGGGCGGCGGCAACGTGGCTACCGGCCTTGTGGCGGCCGCCAGAATGGCCGGCAAGGAGAACGCCAAAAAGATAGCCGCCATCGGCTATGTGGGCGACGACGCCTACGGCAAGTTCTGCGTGAAGGATTTCGAGGCTCACGGCATCGACACCAGATACCTTGAGATGTACCCCGACTCCACCACCAGCCTGGCCATCGTCCTGAGCGACATCGAGACCCAGGGCCGCAGCATCATGATGAACCCCGGTACCGTCCGCGAGAAGGCCGGCGTCCACCCCGTGGTGCCCGAGCTGCTGCAGGATACCAAGTGGATATACACCGGCGCCCGTCTTGACGGTTACATGGACCACATCAAGATGGCCAAGGACGCGGGAGCCAAGCTCTTCGTGGACGTGGCCAGCGACGCCAGCGTCAAGTACATAAACATGATCGAGGGCTTCGTGGCCAGCGAGTTCTGCTACAACTCCATGTTCGGCCATGACGGCGACTTCGAGACCAACTGCTGGAAGACCCTTGAGATGGGCCCCGAGATAGTCATCTTCACCCTGGGTGAGAACGGCCTGGTAGGCTGCACCAAGGAGGACGGCTTCTTCCAGCTGCCCGCCTTCAAGATGGACGTGCGCTGCACCGTGGGCTGCGGCGACAACTTCCACGGCGCTTTCCTGATGCTCATCAACATGGGCTACAGCGCCAAGGAGGCCGCGAGAATGGCCTCCGCCGTGTCCGCCATCAAGACCACCCGCACCGGCGGCAGAGCAGGTGTTCCCAACCTCGAGACCGTGCTCAAGTTCCTTGAGACCGGCGTGGTTGATTACACGGAAATAGATGAGAGAGTCAAATTGTATGGAAGGAGCTTAGCATATGTATAAGATGCCCAAAATCAAGATCGGTCTGCTTCCCACCAAGCGTCACCCCATGAGAGTTGAGTCCGCTCTGCCCCAGAAGGAGCGCTACTTCAACATCTTCTCCAAGATCGACGCCGACGTGGTCGAGTACGTCGACATAGACGACGTCTGCGAGCACGGCATAATCTGCGACCCCAAGCAGGCCCCCGCTGTTATCGACAAGTTCATCAAGGCCCGCGTCGACGGTATCTTCATAGAGCACCTCGACTTCGGCAACGAGGAGTCTGTCTCCCTCGTGGCCTCCGCCCTGAAGGTCCCCACACTCGTATGGGGCGCTCAGGATCCGGCTCCCCTGGAGAACGGCGCCCGTACCTCCGGCGACATCCAGTGCGGTATCTTCGCCGCCACCAAGGTCCTGGCCAGCCTGGGCGTGAAGTTCAGCTACATCTATAACGTGGCTCCCGAGACCGAGGAGTTCAAGCACGGCTACGATCAGTTCATCCGTGCCGTCAGCGTCGTGAAGGCTGTCAAGGGTCTGCGCATAGCCAAGTTCGGCTCCCGCCCCAACTCCTTCCTCAGCGTCACCGCCGACGAGGCCGACCTGTCCACCAAGTACGGCATAGTCACCGTGCCCATCGATCCCTACTCCGTGTCCAAGATCGCCGACGACATCATCGCCGAGAACGGCGAGGAGTTCCAGGCCTTCAAGGCTGACATGATCAAGCGCCTCGACTTCGGCACCATGGCTCCCGAGATAGTCGCCCGCCACGCCGCGCTGACCCTGGCCTTCGAGAAGGCTATGGACGCCAACGACTGCCACGTGGGCTGCGTCGAGTGCTGGCCCACCGGCGTTACCCTGGGTCTGGGCGCCGGCCGCGAGGGTTCCCGCATCTGCATGAACCTGGGCGAGCTGACCGACCGCGGCTACCCCATGGCCTGCGAGACCGACGTTTACGGCGCTCTCACCATGGAGATCCTCCGCGCCGTCAACCTCGACAGAGAGAGCTGCTTCTTCGCCGATCTGACCATCCGTCATCCCTCCAATGAGAACGCCGAGCTGCTGTGGCACTGCGGCCCCTTCCCCTATTCTCTGAAGAAGGAAGACGTCAAGGGCGGCGTCGAGCGCGGCAGAGCCCAGTTCGAGCTGAAGCACGGCGACATCACCGTGTGCCGCTACGGCGCTCTGAACGGCAAGAATTACCTGCTGGCCGGCGAGGGCAAGGCTGTTGACGGCCCCTACACCACCGGCACCTACGTGTACTTCGAGGTCGACAACTGGAAGCGCTGGGAAGAGCACTTCATGTTCGGTCCGTACATCCACCACTGCGGCGGCATTTACGGCAACGTGAAGCCCGCCCTGCGTGAGGCTGCCCGTTACCTCGACATGATCTTCGACGATCCCTCCGAGCAGGGCACCTACAGCCTGTAATCGGAAAAAGTCACAAATTAAAAGCGGAGGCCGACCGGCCTCCGCTTTTTTTGCGCTCTATGGTATAATTGACGAAAAAACAGGGCAAATTCGCCAAAACATAAGAGAGGATAAAAGTTGATTCAGCCAATGGATTTTGGTATCATATTTCACGGTTAGAACAATTAAAAGACGATTTTGAGGATTTTCGGAAAGAGGGATAGCTTTGGCAGCGACGTCTACGGGCAAGAAATCAATGAACCTGACCACCGGCAGCATAGTGAAGCTCATCATCATGTTCGCCATACCCATCTACGTGGGGCAGGTTTTCCAGAACCTTTACAACAGCGTGGACTCCATAGTTGTGGGCAACTTCGTGGGCACCACGGCGCTGGCGGCCGTCAGCGCCAGCTCCGACATATCCATGCTCCTGACCGGCTTTTTCACCGGCCTTTCCACCGGCGCGGGGGTGCTGTTCTCCCGCTATTTCGGCGCCGGGGACCATAAGAAGCTCCACGACTCCATCCATACCGCCCTTACCTTCGCCCTTCTCATCGGCGTCGTCATGGCGGGCCTGGGCATACTCCTTACGCCCCAGCTGCTGGCCATAGTCAAGTGTCCCGACGACGTGTGGGCCGAGGCAAGCCTCTACCTGCGGATATATCTGGTGGGCATACTGTTCACGTCCATCTACAACGTGGGCGCCGGCGTGCTGCGGGCCGTGGGCGACTCCCGGGACCCCTTCATATACCTCGTCATCGCCTCCTGCACCAACATCGTGCTGGACCTTCTTTTCGTGGCGGTGCTGAAGATGGGCGTTTCCGGCGTGGCCTGCGCCACCATCATCTCCCAGGGGCTGAGCGTGTTCCTGGTGTTCCGGAACCTGATGACCTCCGACGACGTGTACAGGGTCCACATCAGGGACATGAAGATGGACAAAAAGATTCTGCTGGAGGTCATCGACCTGGGGATACCCGCGGCCATACAGGCCTGCCTGGTGTCCGTGTCCAACATGTTCGTGCAGCGCTACCTCAACTCCTTCGGCTCGGCGGCCATGGCCGGTTCCGGCGCCGCAAAGAAGATAGACCGCTTCGCCGGTATGGCCTCCCAGTCCATCGGCCTTGCCTCCACCACCTTCGTAAGCCAGAACGTGGGCGCACAGCGGCTGGACAGAGCCTTCAAGGGCGTACGCACGTGTCTGGGCATGGCGCTGGTGCTCATCGCCGTCATCGGCACCCCCATCTTCTTCTTCGCCGGTACCTTCGTGCGCATCTTCACCCAGGACGCCGAGGCGGTGGAGTACGGCGTGCTGCTGACGAAGGTTATGATGCCCTTCTACTTCCTGTCCGCCTGCAATCAGGTGTTCGCCGGGTCCGTCCGGGGCTTCGGAAAGTCGAGGGCCGTTATGGTGCTGTCCCTGGTGGGCATGATAGGTCTGCGGCAGCTGTTCCTGTTCATCACCATGAACTACATAAGCTGGGATATCCGCTTCGTCTACGCGGGCTTCCCCGTGGGCTGGTTCTTCGCGTCGGGTCTGGTGTTCCTGTACTACTGGTTCAGGATACGCCTGCCTTACAACAGGGGCACGCTGGAGACGGTGAAAAAATGAACAAGAAGAAGCGCCCCCGGAGGGCGCTTCTTTTTTCGTCCGGGGATAAAGGGGCGTTGTCCCCGCCCCGCGGGGATGGTATAATCAAGTAAATGGCCGGAGAGGAGGGCGCGCATGAAACGGATCCTGAAGATACTGCTTTACTGCGCCGTGCTGCCGCTGGCGGCGAGTCTGCCCGGATTTGCCCTGAGCATATTCGCCGGTCTGCCGGAGGCGAACGTCGTCCTCGTGCCCCTGACGGCCGCGGCTATCTGTTTTCTCTTCAGAAAAAGGATGGATACGCTCTTCGCGGCGAAGACGTACGGCGTCACGCTGCTGATACTTCTCGTATGCTTCACCGTGATGATGCTCATATCCTCCGGCAGCGTGGAGGGGGCGCTGATGGCCAACTTCTGCTGGCTTATCCTGCCCCTGGCCCCGGTCGTGCTCGTGTATTTCCTGATGGGGCAGTACGCGGCGCTCTACGTCACCGCTTTTCTGACGTATGCGGCGCTGTTCGCGGTCACGGCAGTATTGGGGAAGTTCAGGACAAAAAAGGCGCTTGTGCCCGCCGTCCTCGCGGCGGTATGCGTCATAACCAGCGCCGCCCTGTACGTCAACAGGCCGGCCGCCAGATACGCCGGTCACGGCTTTGATTACATGCACGGTTATTCCAGCACGGATTTCACCGATTATATGGTCTACAGCGAAAACTCGAAGCTGGCCGTCCTGGACCACAGTCCGGAGCTGGTCATCGAGGACCCGGAGGACATGCCCGTGATGGACGGTGCGGAGGCCTGCTATCCGCTGTACGCGGCCTTCGCGAAGGCGGTGTACAAGGATATAGCCTCGATAGAAAAGCAGTGGCTGGACGGGGAAACAAGACGGTACATGCAGTACATGAACGGGCGGATAGTCACCTTCACGAACACCGTCGTGGGCTTTTCCCGCCTGCTGGACGACCCGGAAAAATACGGAGGCACCGTGGACATGTTCTTCGGGGCAAGACCCTCCGCGTCCCAGCTGGCGGAGGCGGAGAGAGCCGGCGTCGAGCTGGAGATAACGCCCATCGCCCGGGAGGCCTTCGTCTTTTTCGTGGAGGAGGACAACCCCGTGAGCGATCTGACCTCAGAGCAGATAAAGGCCATCTATCACGGGGATATCACCAACTGGAAGGAACTGGGGGGAAAAGACCGGGAGATCGTCGCCTTCCAGCGGCCGGAGAACTCCGGCTCCCAGACGATGATGCGGTACTTTATGGGGGATATTTCCCTGAAAGCGCCTCAGACCTACGAGAAGATCGACGCCATGAGCGGCGTTATCAGGGAGGTGGCGCAGTACGCCAACGAGAAAGGGGCCATAGGCTACTCCTTCCGGTATTTCCTGGAGGAGCTGGGTCAGGAGCGGGGCGTGAAGATGCTCCGCGTCGACGGGGTCTATCCCTCCGTCGAGAATATCGAAAACGGCAGTTATCCCCTTACCGTCAGCGTGTGCCTGATAACCCGCGCCGATTCGTCCAATCCCAACGTTGAGAGGATGAGGGACTTCATACTGTCGGAGGACGGGCAGACCATCGTCCGAAAGACCGGGTACGCCGGTATAGGCGGATGAGGGCGTAAAAAAGCGGAAAAGGCGCGGCCCTGCCTGGCCGCGCCTTTTTTCATCTTTCGATCGGGCGGTCAGCTCCGCCCGTGGGGCGTCACGCCCCAGTTGTTGAGGGGGTATCTCTGGATTGCGCCGAAGATGCGGCTTTTGAGGTCGGGATAGGTCACCGACAGCGTCTTTATCAGTTCCTTCACCTCCTGACGGCGGGACTCGCCGTTCATGGGGCAGGGATTTTTCACTATGGGCAGACCTTCCCGCTCGCACAGGGACCTGGTCGCGCCCTCGCCCACGTATATGAGGGGCCGTATCTGCGTCACGCCGCTGCGGTCCATGTAAGTGACCGGCTCGAAGCAGGCGATGCGCCCCTCGAACACCAGGCTCATCACGAAGGTCTCCACCACGTCGTCGAAATTGTGGCCCAGGGCTATCTTGCCGATGCCCAGCTCCGCGGCGGCGGAGCAGAGGGCGCCCCGGCGCATCTTGGAGCAAAGGGAGCAGGGGTTCTTCTCCTTCCGCACGTCGAAGATGAGTTCCCCCAGGTCCGTCCGGATTATCCGGTGCTCCACCCCGAGAGAGCGGCAGTACTCGGTCAGAGGCGTGAAATCGGTGCCGGGAAAGCCCATGGACACCGTAAGGGCCGACAGCTCGAAGGGCACGGGGTAGTATTCCCGCAGCTTCGCAAGACACGTGAGCAGCGCCACGCTGTCCTTGCCGCCGGACAGTCCCACGGCGATCCTGTCGCCGGGCGATATCATATTGTAGTCCTCCGCACAGCGGCGGACGAGACCGTCCATACTGGCCATATACGCGCCTCCTTGAGCCTCCGAACAGAAAATTTTAATTTGCCTTTCGAGCAAACGAGAGAAAACGGGAGCAAACGAGAGAAAACAAGAGCAATGAAAAAAAGAATGAAAAAAGTTGTTGACAGTTATCGGACCCTGTGATATAAAGATTAAGCGCCTTCATTTTAAGGGCCGCATAACGATTTGTCAAAAGTTTTGATACCAAAAAGTTTTGATACGATAAGTGGAGGAAGAACAATGTCAACTACCATGGCAAAGAAGGAGACCGTTTCCCGTAAATGGTACGTCCTTGATGCCGCCGGCAAGCCGCTGGGCCGTCTGGCCGTCACCGCTGCGAACCTGCTTCGCGGCAAGAACAAGGTCGACTTCACCCCCAACGTGGATTGCGGCGATTTCGTCATCATCGTGAACGCCGACAAGGCCGTTCTCACCGGCAGAAAGCTGGATCAGAAGCTTTACCGCACCCACAGCCGCTACATCGGCAGCCTGAAAGAGGTCAAGTACTCCAAGCTGATGGAGTCCCGTCCTCAGCTGGCCGTGGAGCTGGCTGTCAAGGGCATGCTGGGCAAGAACTCTCTGGGCCGCGAGCAGCTGACCAGACTGAGAGTCTACGCCGGCCCCGAGCATAAGCACGCCGCGCAGCAGCCCGAAGCGTACGTGGATTAAGGAGGAAAAGGTAAATGTATACTAGTAAGAAGCCTTATCTGTACGGAACCGGCAGACGTAAGTCCTCCGTCGCCCGCGTGCACGTCATCCCCGGCGGCACCGGCGCCATCACCATCAACGGCCGCGATATCGACGATTACTTCGGTCTCGAGACCCTGAAGATGGTCGTGCGTCAGCCCCTGAACACCGTTGGCGTCATCGGCAAGGTGGACATCGAGACCACCGTCACCGGCGGCGGCGTTTCCGGCCAGGCCGGCGCCATCCGTCACGGTATCGCCCGCGCCCTGCTGAAGATGGACGACAGCTATCGCGCCGCCCTGAAGGCCGCCGGTCTGCTGACCCGCGACCCCAGAATGAAAGAGCGTAAAAAGTACGGCCTCAAAGCCGCCCGCCGCGCTCCTCAGTTCAGCAAGCGCTGATCGAAACGAACAAATATGCAAACCCCTGTATCCGTTTGGCATACAGGGGTTTTCTTTTCCCGTTTTCTTTGATATAATTCAATATGAACCGATGGACCTGACGTTTTTCCCGGCAAACGGCGGCGTGCCGCCCGCGCTGAAACGGCACGGATGGAACGCGTTTGATCCGGGCGTTCATACCGATGAACATGGAAAGGAAGGGATATCCAGTTGAAAATTCTCATTTGCGTAAAACAGGTGCCGGATACGACCGAGATCCGCATCGACCCGGTGACCAATTCGCTGATCCGGGCCGGCGTTCCGAGCATCCTTAATCCTTTCGACGGCTATGCACTGGAGGCGGCCGCCCGTATTCGCGACAAGCATCCGGATACGGAGATCGTGGTAATGAGTATGGGACCGGAGCAGGCTTCCGCGGCGCTGCGGGAGTGCCTGTCCGTCGCGGCAGACCGGGCCTATCTCATATCCGGCAGGGCGTTCGGCGGATCGGATACCCTGGCCACCAGCTATATCCTTTCTCAGGCCATAAAGCTCGTGGAAAAGCGCGAGGGGCCTTTTGACGCCATATTCTGCGGCAAACAGGCCATCGACGGCGATACGGCCCAGGTGGGGCCGGAAGTGGCCGAGCATCTGGGATATCCGCAGGTCACCTACGGACTTGAGGCGGAGGTTGAGGACCGGACCCTGAAGGTGCGGCGGGAGACCGAGAACGGTTACGCCGTGGTGGCGGTGCAGATGCCCTGCCTTGTGACCTTCACCAAGCCGGTATGGGAAGTGCGCTATCCGACGATACAGAGAAAGCTCGCCGCGGAAAAGGCGGAGATCGTCATACTTGGAGAGGCGGATTTCCCGGATATCGACCGGAGCGCCATCGGACTGAGCGGCTCCCCGACCCGCGTGAAAAAGACCTTCGTGCCTGTCAGGAAGAAGGAATGCACGTTCATCCGCACCGAAGACGGCGCGGCAGCGGCGCGGGAGCTCGTAACCTTATTGCGTGAGAGCGGCAGGCTCGGAACGGAGGGTCGGGAATGATACCTATGACAAAGGACCTCTGGGTCTTCGTGGAGACTGAACCGAGCGGCGAAGCCCGCAGCGTGGGAATAGAACTGCTGGCCCCCGGCCGCGTTATCGCGGACAAGCAGGGCGGCAGACTTGTGGCCGTGGTCATCGGCTGCGGAGTCGACCCCGCGGTGGAGGAGGCAAACGCCCACGGCGCCGACACGGTGATCGTTGCGGACGCGCCGGAGTTCAAAGAGTTTACCACCGACGCGTACGCCGACGCGCTGGTGCGTCTGGTTTTGAAATACGGCCCCACCAGCCTTCTCATCGGCGCGACCCCCAACGGGCGGGACGTGGCTCCCCGGGTGTCCTGCCGGCTGAAAACGGGACTTACCGCCGACTGCACCGGGCTGGACGTGGATGAGCAGACCGGCAACGTCCTCTGGACGCGGCCGACCTTCGGCGGCAATCTCATGGCGCAGATACAGTGCCCGGACCATCGCCCGCAGATGGGTACGGTACGGCCCGGCGTATTCAAGAAGAGCGCCCCCGTCGCCGGACATGCCGAGATAATACGCGAGGACGTCCGGGTGCCGAGAGAGAATATTCGGACAAGAGTGCTGGAGATCATCCGTGAGATAGGCGGAGGAAAGGTCGATCTGGAGAACGCGGAGATCGTCGTGGCGGGCGGCCGCGGCGTCGGCGGTCCGGCGGGCTTTGCCCTGATCCGGGAGCTGGCGGACGTGCTGGGCGCGGAGGTTGGCGCCTCCCGTCCCGCGGTGGATTCCGGCTGGATACCCCACGCCCATCAGATCGGACAGACCGGCAAGACCATCGGCCCGAAGCTCTATATCGCTTGCGGCATCTCCGGCGCCATACAGCATACCGCCGGTATCGCCGGCTCGGAGACGGTCGTGGCCATCAACAGCGACCCCGACGCGCCGATCTTCTCCGTCGCCGATTACGGCATCGTGGGCGACCTTTTCGAGGTGCTGCCCGCGCTGATCCGGGAGATAAAGGCGATGAAGGCGGAGACGGGGGACCGTCCCCAGACGCAGAGCGTACGTCCTCAGCCGCCGGTCTGGGCGAAGCACGCCACGAACGTTTTCCACATCGACGTGACGCCGCCGAAGCATGATTCCCAGAAATTCGAGAGGGATCTGAGAAGCTTCCGGGAGAAATACGATACATTTACCGGAGACGGAAACGTCATCTCCCTTACGGACAACGCCATGGCAAGGCTGGCCTTCCAGGGCACGGAAGTGATCGAGGCGATGGACCTGGAGGTGCGTCCGGATAACGTGCTGATCCATCTGAACACCTTCCATCAGAAGAAGGATCTGGACAATATCCTTACGACGGCCCGGCGGCTGGGACTGCGCAACATTCTTGCCGTCACCGGAGACGGCTCCGACAAGATGCACAAGCTTCTGCCGGAGGAGCTGGAGGCGCCCGAGGCGCCCGTCACCACCTCCGTGGAGCTGATAAAGTATATAAGAAAGCATTATCCGGAGTTCACCATCGGCGTGGCGTTCAACAACTATGAGCCGCCGGAGAGCGAATTTGCCAAGATGGACCGGAAGCTCGCCGCCGGCGCCAGCTTCATCATCACCCAGCCGGTGCTCGGCAAAGACGAGCAGATAGACCGGCTGCTGCGGGAATATCCCGACGTGCCGGTGGTGACCGAGGTGTGGATGTCGAAGAAGCTGAGTCTGCTGTCGGACATCATGGGCAGGGAGATCCCCGAGGATTACCCCTACGATCCCTTCGAGACGCTGAAGACCGTGCGGGAGACCTATCCCCAGTGCGGCAATTACCTGGCTATGCTGAGCCTGAAAAATCAGTACCCCACCCTCATGGAGCAGTACATGAACAAATGATCCGCACCGTAAAAACGATTACCCCCCGGGATCGCAGGATCCCGGGGGGTATTATATTCAGGAAACGGTGTCGGGTTTTGCTATAGCGGCGCGGGACCGTGCCGGAACAGCGCCGGCGGCAGGGAGGTCATTTCGTAAGCGTGCCGTAGGCGGCAATGGCCTCCTCTATGGTCATGGTGCCGGTCGCGACGCCGTAGACCGCAAAGCGCATCTCTTTGGTCGCGTCATCCGTCAGACCGATCACCTCGGGAGACAGGATGCGGGATTCGGGAACGCTGCCGAAGGCGGCGTACATGCTGTTGAAGGACAGGTCCTTGGTGGGGGACATGAGGCCCTTGTTCCGGGCCATCTCGCTCAGCTCCTTCGAACTGATCAAAAACCGCATGAACTCGTTGGCCATGTCCAGCTCGGGACTTTCCCTGTTGACGGAGAACTGCAGATTCGGCATGTCAAGGAAGTAGGCGCCGTCCTCGGACAGGGGGACGGGGGCAAAGGAGTAGGTAAACGGATTGGCGATAAACGCCTCGGAGCGGCTCTCGCGCTTCTTCGTGCCGGAAACGGTGTCTCCGGAGCAGGTCATCATGGGTACGTCGCCCTCGAAGAAGCGGCGGATCACGGCGTCGTAGTTGTTTTCGATCCCGGCACAGGCGTCGAGATCCACGCAGCCCTCGCCCAGGAACTGGACGATTTTCTCAAGAGAGGGGCGCAGGTATTCGCCGGCCGCGGGGTCGAGGGAGTTGAGCTTTTTGACGGCCTCGGCGTCGCCGGCCACGGTGCTGCAGAAGAAGGGATAGATCATCAGGGTGAAGATCGACGTCGTCTCGTTATTGGTGAAGCCCATCAGCGGGTTTTCATAGCCCTTTTCGCGGAAGGCGGCGCACACGTCCAACAGCTCCTTGTAGGTGGTGGGAACTTTCAGGCCTTCCTTTTCAAACAGGTCGTTGTTCACCAGCATGCCGTAGGTGTTGGAGAAGACCGGGACCATGGGAAGGGTGTCGTCGTCGGTATTGAGGATGATGTTGCCGCGGATGCAGTCCAGGTCGAAGCCCAGCGAGGGATCGGCAAGATTTTCGGCGTGATCTATGGAAGAGCTGTACTGCTCCCGGCCGTACATCCAGGAGTAATTCACGTAGATGTCGGGGGCGTCGTTCCCGTTCAGGACGGTGCCGATCATGTTGTTGTAATCGTCGACCTTCGTGTACGTCAGCTCCACGTTGGGATAGTGCTCGTTGAAGCGGTCGAATTCGGCCTCCAGCGCCTCAAAGTTGTCGTAACCGCCGGCAACGTTGATGCTGCAGCTGACGGAGGTGTCCATAGACGGCTTGAAGCCCTCGGTCTTTGCCGGTTCCGGCTTCTTCGAGTCGCACGCGCACAGACCCAGGACCATCACTGCCGCCAGGAACATACAGATCGTCTTTTTCATTTTTGTTTCCTCTCTTCTCTTATTCTTCGGATCTCTTTGATGACCAGTTTGATGTCGACAGGTTTCGCGATATGCCCGTTCATTCCCGCGTTCAGGCATTCGGTGACGTTTTCGGAGAACGCGTCCGCCGTCATGGCGACGATCGGGATGGAGGATGCCCAGGGGCTCTCCAGCTTGCGGATGGCCCTGGTGGCGTCAAGACCGTTCATCTCCGGCATCTGCACGTCCATGAAGATCAGCTCGTAGCTGCCCTCCGGGGCCGTGCGCATCTTTTCCACGCACACGCGCCCGTTCTCGGCGCGTTCGCTGGTGATGCCGATGAGCTTGAGCATGCGGGAGATGATCATCCAGTTGACGTCGATATCCTCCGCCACGAGGATATGAAGCCCGTTCAGATCGGAATAATCGTCCTCCGGCTCCACGGATTTGGTCTCGGTGCCAAGGAGGGCGTTGACCTTTTTATACAGGGTGGACCGGAAGATAGGCTTGCTGACGAAGCCGTTGGCGCCGGCCTCTTTCGCCAGATCCTCGATGTCCGACCAGTCGTAAGCGGAGGTGAGCAGTATGGGGATAGCCGTGTCGACGCCCTTCCGGATCCTGCGGATCGTCTCGATGCCGTCCATATCCGGCATTTTCCAGTCAAGGATAACCAGGCTGTAATCCTTTCCGGACTCATGCCTGCGGGCGATCATCTCAAGGGCCTCTTTTCCGCTGCGGGCCTGCTCGGCTTTGGCGCCCAGGGCCTCGAACTCGGCCGCCGCCGTTTCGAGAAGGATCTCGTCGTCGTCAACGATGAGGGCGTCGATATTGTCGAGCCGGACGTCTTCCAGCTGCCTTTCGGCCGTCGGGATATCCAGAACGACGGTGAAGGTCGTCCCCTTGCCCTGCTCGCTCTGGCAGTCGATGGTCCCGCCCATCAGGTCGACCATCTGCTTGGTGATGGCAAGGCCCAGACCGGTGCCCTCGATGCTGTTGACGCGGCTGTCCGTCTGACGGGAGAAGGGCTGATACATGGTCGCCATGAATTCCGGGCTCATGCCGATGCCCGTATCGGCCACAACATAGGTCAGGC
This sequence comes from Oscillospiraceae bacterium, assembly GCA_016286595.1. Lineage (GTDB taxonomy): Bacteria > Bacillota > Clostridia > Oscillospirales > Oscillospiraceae > RUG626. Next base: position 13,709 of record JAEETR010000105.1, read on the forward strand.
GGACGCAGTCGGGCAGGTCGCTCTTCTCCTCACGCATATCCACGCTGACATGCCCGCCGGGTTCCGTATATTTGATGGCGTTGGAAAGAATGTTGATATAAATCTGGTTCAG
>JAEETR010000106.1 GCA_016286595.1 Oscillospiraceae bacterium
AAAATTGAAAATTGAAAATTGAAAATTGCGCCGTCCGCCGGGCCCGGTTCCCCGTTCCCTGGTGACTGGTGACTGGTGACTCGCGTCCCCCCGTCTCCTGTTGCCTGGTCCCTATTGCCTGTTGCCTCGGCGGGGACGGGGGGTACGGATCCTTCGACTCCACTTCCGTTCCGCTCAGGATGACAAACCTGGGGGCTGGTGCCTGTTGCCTGATGCCTGGGCCCTGATCCCTGGTGACTGGCAGCTGGTGACTCCTTGGGGCGGGGAACGGCGTGGCGAGCACTGCTCGCCGCTGCGGGCGGGTCTGATGCCTGCTCCCCGTTCCCCGGTCTCCTATTGCCTATTGCCTGCTGCCTATTGCCTGATCCAGCCATCACTTCTTCCCTGTGACGGCGGTGAGGATCTCGTCCTCCTTCAGGCCGTCCTTCTGCAGCATCTTGCGCATGACGTCGATGTCGGCGGTGATGTCCACCACGTCGTCCTCAAAGAGCTTGTCGAGCTGCTTCTCGTAGCCGTCGGCCAGCTCGTCCAGGGCGTGGTTGATCTTCTGCTTGGCCTCCTTGATGGAGGCGGTCTCGATGCCCTGGGCCTCGAGGCGGGCGTAGCTCTCCAGGGCCTTGAGGGTGGTGGGCAGGTAGTAGTTGAGGAAGCTGTAGAGCTTTTCCTCCTTCTCGGGGCGCTCGTCGAGGATGGCGAAGATCTTGCGGGTCAGATCCTCGATGCGGTCGATCTTCCGGGAGACCTCCTCGTCGGCGATGAGGTCGTTGTCGGCCCGGATCTGCCGCAGGATGCGGTCATTGCGGGAGACGGCCTCCTCCTTTTTCTCCTCGGGCTGCTCGAACTGGGCCTCGGAGTAGTCGGTCATCATCAGCCGGTAGGTCTTCAGATCCAGCCAGGCGGGCTGGAGGATGCCCAGGGAGATCATCTCCCGCAGGTCCTTGATGACCTTGTGGTAGTCGGTGCCGGTGACGTCGGCCAGATAATGGATGGGGACGGCCTGCTTGTCGCCGATGAGCTTAAGGTAGTTTTCAAAGCGCTGGGCCTTCTTCTTGCGGGTGTGGCCGAAGATGGCCGCCACGATGCCGCCCGCCGCCACGCTGAGCCAGCCGATGGTCGAGAGCAGGGCGGAGAGGGAGATGCCGTTCAAAAGCAGCTCCAGACCGCCGTGGATGGCGCCGATGACGCCGCAGGCGAAGACGATGGCGCCGATGACGCTGATCAGGGGACCGTTGGTGGGGATGGCACGCTTGCCCTTGTTCTTCTTGGGCTGGACGGAGCTGCGCCAGGCCTCCGGCACCTGCAGGTCGGAGATATTTTTGGAGATGGAGCGCTTGAGATCGACGCTGCCGCCGATGTTGGGCAGCAGATCCAGGGCGTTGGCGATGATGACGCCCACGCCCAGCGGAGAACTCACGCCGAGGACCAGCAGTGCCACGCCGATCATATACCAGCGCCGCTTGCTGCGGGCCTTGCGCTCCTTCATTTCGTTGAAATCCATGTCGGGACCTCCTTGCTTCATTGCTCCTATTTTATCGCAGAATCGCTCCGGTGTAAAGCGGTTCTTACGGAATAAACCGTAAAAAACACGTTTTTTTCATTGACAAGCCCCCGGAGAAATGGTAAAGTCATTCTACGAAATGGAAAAGTCATTCCACACTGTGCATTTCCGCTCAAATACTGTAAGGAGGTATCCTTTTTATGAACAACAAACCCCTCATCGGCGCGGCCCTCATCGGCCAGTCCGGCGGTCCCTCCGCCGTGATTAACGCTTCCACCTACGGCGTCATCAAGGTCGCCATCGAGAGCCTGTTCGTCACCAAGGTCTACGGCGCCAATCACGGCATCAAGGGCGTCCTCGACGATCGCCTGTTCATCATGAACGAGGAGGATCCCAAGGAGCTGGCCAAGATGCTCTATACCCCGGCCTCCGTCCTGGGCTCCTGCCGCTACAAGCTCGCCGATCCCGACGTGAACGACACCGATTTCAAGCGGATCCTGGAGATTTTCCGCAAGTACAACATCCGCTACTTCTTCTACAACGGCGGCAACGACTCCATGGACACCTGCAACAAGATCAGCCGCTTCTTCTCGAAGAACGACTACGAGTGCCGCATCATCGGCGTGC
>JAEETR010000008.1 GCA_016286595.1 Oscillospiraceae bacterium
CCCATCGACGAGGCAAGGAAACAGATCAACGATATAGTCGCCGCCGCCTACGACAAGGCAGCGGCTGCCGGCACTCTCCCCGCCGGCTGTCAGCTCACCGGCAGCATAGAAGTACCCAAGGACGCCTCCCTCGGCGACTGGGCCTGCGGTTACGCCATGGCCGCCGCCCGGCAGATGCACATGGCTCCCCGGAAGATAGCCGAGGAGCTTTGCGCCAATATGGAGCTGGAGGGTACCTGCTTCAGCGGCGTAAACGTGGCGGGCGCGGGCTTTATCAACTTCCGGCTGTCCCGCAAATGGTACGCCATGGTGCTCTCCGCCATTGAGGAGTTGGGCGCGGACTACGGCCGTGTCGACGTGGGCAGGGGCGAAAAGGTGATGGTGGAATTCGTCTCCGCCAATCCCACCGGACCCATGACCATAGGCAACGCCCGGGGCGGCGTTCTGGGTGACACCCTGGCCTCCGTCCTGGATATGGCCGGTTACGACGTGTGGCGCGAGTTCTACGTCAACGACGCCGGCAATCAGGTGGACCTGTTCGGCCGCAGCATCGAGGCCCGGTATCTGCAGCGGTGCCTCGGCGAGGACGCTGTGGAATTCCCCGACGACGGTTACCACGGCGACGACATAAAGGAGCTGGCCGCCCAGCTGTACGAGATGTACGGCGACAAATACGTCAACGCCGACAGCGCCGAGAGGCGGCAGGTCTTCGTTGATTACGGCCTGCCCAGGAACATTGAGGCCATGAAGCGGGATTTGAAGCGTTACCGCATAGATTTCGACCAGTGGTTCCTGGAGAGCTCTCTCCACTCCTCCGGCGCCGTTGCCCGGACGGTGAAGCTGCTGGAGGACGAGGGCCTGACTTACGAGAAGGACGGCGCTCTGTGGCTTGACAACAAGGCCCTCGGCGCCGACAAGGACGAGGTCCTGCGCCGTCAGAACGGCTTTTACACCTATTACGCCGTGGACCTTGCCTATCACCGCAACAAATTCGTTGACCGGGGCTTCGACCGGGTCATCGACGTGTGGGGCGCCGACCATCACGGTCACGCCATACGCTTCGGCACCACCTGCGCCGGGGCGAAATGCCTGGGCATCGGCCCTGACAAGCTGGACTTCCTCATCATGCAGATGGTGCGTCTGGTGCGGGACGGCGAGACGGTGAAGGTCTCCAAGCGCACCGGCAAGGCGCTGACGCTGGCGGACCTGCTGGACGAGATCTCGGTCGACGCCTGCCGTTTCTTCTTCAACGCCAAGCCCGATACCCATCTAGAATTCGATCTCGGTCTGGCGGTCCGTGAGGACAGCGAGAACCCGGTCTACTACGTGCAGTACGCCCACGCCCGTATATGCTCCCTCATTAAGCTGCTGGCGAAGGACGGCCTCACCGTGAAGAGCGCCGGCGGCGTGGATCTGTCCCTGCTGACCGACGAGACGGAGACGGAGCTCATAAAGCAGCTGGGCAGTCTTCCCGAGGAGATAGTCATGGCCGCCCGGGACTACGACCCCTCCCGCATAAACCGTTACGTCATCGAGCTGGCCGCCCGGTTCCACAAGTTCTACAACACCTGCCGCATCCGCGGCGAGGAGGAGTCCGTCGCCGCCGCCCGTCTGAAGCTGTGCGACGCGGTGCGCACCGTAATAGCCAACTGTCTGAAGATCATCGGAGTAACGGCTCCGGAGAGCATGTAAGAAAGTAAAAGCCGGTCCCCTTACGGGGCCGGTTTTTTACGGAGGATATCCTCCCTGCGATAAAAAAAGACTTGGTATCTGCGATACCAAGTCTTTTTTGTTGTCATATCAGCTCACACAAGCTCGATAACGCCGGTCTCGGCGCCGTCGCCCTTGCGGAACCCGGTTCTGGTCACGCGGGTATAGCCGCCGTTGCGGTCGGCATACGTCTTGGCCAGCTGGTCGAACACCTTCACGACCACCTCTTCTCTCGTGATGAACGCGAGAGCCTGACGGCGGGAGGCCAGAGTGTTCTTCTTACCGAGGGTTATCATCTTCTCGGCCAGGGGCGCGATCTCGGAAGCTCTGGTAAAGGTGGTCTCCATTCTTCCCTTGTCCAGGAAATCAGTGACCTGCTGCCGGAGCATAGCCATGCGCTGATCGGTAGTCTTGCCGAGCTTTCTGGTTCCAGGCATATTTCTTCCTCCTTACTTGCTGTCGTCCTCTTTGGCGAGGGACAGTCCCATCATGGCGAGCTTGTTCTCTACCTCCTCCAGGGACTTGTGACCGAGGTTACGCACCTTGATCATCTCTTCCTGGGTCTTGGAGATGAGATCCTCCACCGTGTTGATGTTGGCACGCTTGAGGCAGTTGAAGCTTCTCACGCTCAGGTCAAGCTCCTCGATGGTCATCTCAAGGACCTTGTCCCGGGTGGTCTCGCTCTTCTCCACCACGGTCGACTTGGAGCTGATGGAGTCGGACAGGTTGGTGAACAGGGTGAAGTGGTCGCAAAGGATCTTCGCGCCCAGGCTCACGGCGTCACGGGCAGAAATGGTCCCGTCAGTCCAGACCTCCAGGGTCAGCTTGTCGAAGTCGGTCATATTGCCGACGCGTGTGTTCTCAACGGTATAATTGACCTTGAGAACGGGTGTATATATGGAGTCTATCGGTATTACGCCGATGACCGGCTGGGTCAGCTTGTTCCTGTCGGCAGGGACGTAGCCTCTGCCGTGGCTCCAGGTCAGCTCCATGTGAAGCTGTGCGTCCTGACCGAGGGTGGCGATATGGAAATCGGGGTTGAGGATCTCCACCTCGCCGTCAGCCTTTATATCTCCCGCGGTGACCTCGCAGGGGCCGGTGGCCTTGAGATAGACCGTTTTCTCGCCCTCGCTGTACAGCTTGGCGATGATGCCCTTGAGGTTGAGGATTATCTCGGTAACGTCCTCCTTCACGCCGGGGATCGAGGTGAATTCATGCTGAACACCGTCGATCTTCACCGAGGTGATGGCAGTGCCGGGGAGGGACGAGAGAAGGATCCTGCGCAGAGAGTTTCCCAAAGTCACGCCGTAGCCTCTCTCGAGGGGCTCAACGACGTACTTGCCGTAGGTGTTATCGTCCAGCGTTTCGATGCATTCGATACGCGGTTTCTCTATTTCAATCAAAAACTAATACCCTCCTTCTTAAGTCGGCGCGAACGCGCCATCGTTTATACAGCTTACCGATTATGAGGGCCGAAGGCCGGGCAATACGGAAAACCGCACCGCTTGTTGGCCTTTTATTTGGAATAGAGCTCGACGATCAGGTGCTCCTCGATGGGCAGGTCGATGTCCTCTCTGGCGGGCATATCGGTAATGCGGGCGGAGAGATTGGCCACATCGGTCTCGATCCATCTGGGAGAGGCGGCAAAGGCGCCCTCTTCCTTGACGTTCTTGAACTTGGTGGTGTTGCGGCTGGCCTCCTTGACGGCGACGACGTCGCCGGGCTTGACCAGGTAAGAGGGGATGTTCACCGGGCGGCCGTTCACGGTGAAATGGCCGTGGTTGACAGCCTGACGGGCGTCGCGGCGGGTAGAGCAGAAGCCCATGCGGTACACGACGTTGTCAAGACGGCGCTCGATGAGGATGAGCAGGTTCTCGCCGGTCTGGCCGGGGTTCTTGAGGGCCTTCTCATAATAGCCGCGGAACTGTCTTTCAAGTATGCCGTAGACGAACTTGACCTTCTGCTTCTCGTTCATCTGGGTGGCGTACTCGCTCTGCTTTCTTCTCATCTGTCCCTTGGGGTTGCGGTTGGTGGTCTTCTTGGCGTAACCCATGGCGGCAGGAGAGATATTCAACGCCTTGCAGCGCTTGGCCACAGGCTGAGTATTTTTTGCCATCTGTTTAACCTCCTTCTTTAGACGCGGCGGCGCTTCGGGGGACGGCAGCCGTTATGAGCGATGGGGGTCACGTCCTTGATCATGGTGACCTCCAGGCCCGCGGTCTGCAGAGCCCTGATGGCTGCCTCACGTCCCGAACCGGGACCTCTGACGTAGACCTCGACGGTCTTCAGTCCGTGCTCCATGGCGGCTCTGGCCGCAGTCTCGGACGCGGTCTGGGCGGCGAAGGGAGTGGATTTACGGCTTCCGCGGAAGCCCATGCCGCCGGCGGACGCCCAGGAGATGGCGTTGCCCGCGGTGTCGGTGATGGTGACCATAGTGTTGTTGAAGGAAGAACTGATATGCACCTGGCCCTTTTCGATATTCTTGCGCTCACGGCGCTTGGTCCTGACGACCTTCTTAGCAGCTGGCATTTACGTGTCCCTCCTTACTTCTTCTTATTCGCGATGGTGTGCTTCGGACCCTTGCGGGTGCGGGCGTTGGTCTTGGACCGCTGGCCGCGAACCGGCAGACCCTTTCTGTGGCGTACGCCGCGATAGGAGCCGATTTCCTGAAGTCTCTTGATATCCATAGCCACGGTGCGGCGCAGATCGCCCTCCACCATGTAGCTTCTGTCGATGCAGTCACGAAGCAGTGCTTCCTGCTCCTCGGTGAGATCCCGGACGCGGGTGTCGGGATTGATACCGGTCTCCTCAAGGATCTTCTTGGCGCTGGTACGGCCTATGCCATAGACATAGGTAAGGCCAATCTCTATCCTCTTGTCACGCGGCAGGTCAACACCGGATATACGTGCCATACTTTATAAATCATTCCTTTCGTAATGTCGTCTTGCGCCATGAACCGGCGCGCGGAAATTCAGCCCTGTCTCTGTTTATGCTTGGGGTTCTCGCAGATTACCATGACCCGGCCCTTGCGCTTGATGACCTTGCACTTTTCGCACATGGGCTTGACCGAAGGCCTGACTTTCATATTAACCTTCCTTTCATAAAACGGGAAAGACCAGAAGTTCTTTCGTTGTTTCCGCTCCTTATTTGGAGCGCCAAGTTATTCTGCCCCGGGTCAGGTCGTAGGGGCTCATCTGCACCGTGACCTTGTCGCCGGGAAGTATCCTGATGAAGTTCATTCTGAGCTTGCCGGAAATATGCGCCAGAATTATGTGTCCTCCGCCGATATCCACGTTGAACATCGTGTTGGGCAGGGACTCCACGACTGTGCCTTCCAGCTCTATTACATCGTCTTTTGCCATGAACGCATACCTCCTTATCCCGTTATAGCGCCGGGATTCGCACCGGCCTTGAAATTGAACATACTGGAAATTCTTGTCGTCACACGGACGGCGTCGTATGAGCTTTTTCTCATCGTCACCCTCCGGTCCGCGTGAGGATCACAGGTTCGGAATCCGTGATGACTATGGAGTTTTCGTAGTGGGCCGCCAGGGAGCCGTCCACCGTTTTGACGGTCCAGCCGTCGCTCAGGACCTTTATGGCCCAGTCGCCGGCGCAGACCATGGGTTCCACGGCGATGGTCATGCCCTTTACGAGCCTGGGTCCGTGGCCCGGTCTGCCGAAGTTCGGCACCTCCGGGTCCTCGTGCATCTTCGAGCCGACGCCGTGGCCCACGTAGTCCCGGACAACGGAAAACCCGTTGGCCTCGACGTACTGCTGGACCGCGTGGCCGATGTCCGACACGCGATATCCGGCCCGGGCATATTTCATGCCCTCCCAGAAGCTCTCCTCCGTCACACGGATGAGCCTTTCGGCCTCCTGTGAGATCTTCCCCGCGGCGAAGGTCGCCGCGCAGTCACCCACGTATCCGTCCTTTGTGGCGCCAACGTCTATGCTGACGATGTCGCCCTCCTGAATCACGCGGCTGTCAGGAATGCCGTGTATCACCACGTCGTTGATGGAAATGCACACCGACGCGGGATACCCGCCGTACCCCAGGAACGTGGGATAGGCGCCGCGGGACACGATGTAATCGTGCACTGCTTTATCTATTTCAAGGGTTGTTACGCCGGGGGACACCATTTTTCCCGCCAGAGAGCGGGCCGCCGCGGTAATCTCCCCCGCCGCGCGCATGAGGTCGATTTCTTTTGGGGTCTTGACGCGGATCATATTCTCAGTCAATCCCCAGTGCCTTGCACACCAGCTCGCCGGTCTCGGCCACGGAGCTGGTCTCGGGAACGGAGACCTTCACGACCTTATCGCCGTAATACTCGATAAGGGGCTCGGTCTGGCTGTGATAGACGGCCAGCCGGTCTCTGACCGTTTCCGGCTTGTCGTCCGCTCTCACCACCAGCTCTCCGCCGCACAGGTCGCATATACCCTCGACCCTGGGCGGCTTCGAGATGATGTGATAAACTGCTGAACATTTGGAGCAGGTCCTTCTTCCGGTCATGCGGCGCTCGATAACGTCGTCCGCCACGTCGATGAGAAGCACCTTGTCAACGGTGATGCCGTTGGCCTCAAGCATTTCTGCCTGAGCTGCGTTTCTGGGTACGCCGTCAAGGATGTAACCGTTGGCACAGTCGTCCCTGGCGGTGCGCTCGGCCATGATGCCGATTATCACGTCGTCAGGCACCAGCAGGCCCTTGTCCATAAAGTCCTTGGCCTTCAGCCCGACGGGCGTAGCGTTTCTTACGGCTTCTCTGAGGATGTTGCCGGTGGAAATGATGGGAATGCCCAGCTTTGCGGTGAGCATTTCGCCCTGGGTGCCTTTGCCGGCACCGGGAGCGCCCAAAAGAACAAGCTTCAAAGTCAGCACCTCCGTTTTGATTATTTCAGGAATCCCTTGTAGTTGCGCATGATCATCTGAGCCTCCATGGCCTGGACGGTCTCAAGCGCAACGCCTACGACGATTATCAGCGAGGTTCCGCCGACAGATATGCCGGAGTTCGCAGCCGTGGAGGAGCAGGCAGAGATTATCATGGGCACGATGGCCACGATGCCCAGGTAGATGGCGCCGAACAGCGTGATCTTGTTGAGCACTCTCTGGATGAACTCACTGGTGGGACGGCCGGGACGGAAGCCGGGGATATAGCCGCCGTTCTTCCGCAGGTTGTTGGCCACCTCCACGGGGTTGAACTGGATGGATGAATAGAAGTAGCTGAAGAATACTATCAGAGCGAAGTACACTATCATGTACAGAACGCTGCTGGTATCAAACACCTTCATGAACGCGCTGTCCTTCGCGCCGGGGATGAAAGCCGCTACCGTTGCAGGCAGGGAGGCGATGGACTGGGCGAAGATGACGGGCAGAACGCCGGACATATTGACCTTCATGGGAAGGTTGGTGCTCTGGCCGCCGTAGATCTTGCGGCCCACGACCCGTTTGGCGTACTGCACCGGGATCCTGCGCTCGGCGTTGGTGACGATAACGATGAGAACGATGATCGCCAGGGCGCCCAGCAGGAGCAGGGTGTAGATCCACCAGGTCTTGGGCTCGTCGACGACTTTGCCAATCAGCGACACGATGGTGTTGGGGAAACGGGAGACGATGCTGGCGAACAGTATTATGGAAATACCGTTGCCGATACCGAACTCGGTTATCTGCTCGCCCATCCACATCAGCAGGGCGGAGCCGGCCACGAAGGTGGCCACGATCACGACAGCCTGCCACACGCCGCTCTCACTGAGAAGGCCGTTGCTGCTTATCAGGTAGTAGTAGCCCAGGCCCTGGAGGAGCGCGATGCCTATGGTGGAGTAGCGGGTGATGTTTTCCAGCTTCTTCTTGCCCTCTTCGCCCTCGTCCTTCTGCATACGCTCAAGAGCGGGGACGGCGATGCACAGCAGCTGGATTATGATGGACGCGTTGATATAGGGCTGAATGCTCAGCGCGAATACGGTCGCCTGTGAGAAGGCACTGCCGCTCATCACGTTGTACAGACCCAGAACGGTGTTGGACAGGGTGGTGAAGTAAGACGCCAGTCTGTCCACGTCGATGTAGGGTACGGGAACGGCGTTGCCCAGACGGTAGAGGAGGATCATAAAGAGGGTAAAGAGTATCTTCTTTCTGAGTTCCTCTATCTTCCATGCATTTCGCAGTGTCTGCAGCACTCAGATCACCTCAGCCTTTCCGCCGGCCTCTTCGATCTTTGCCTTGGCCGAGGCGGAAAAAGCGTTGGCTTTGACGGTCAGCTTCTTGCTGCACTCGCCGTTGCCCAGGATTTTCACGCCATACCGGCACTTGGAAAGGATTCCGGCATTGAGAAGAGCCTCGGCGTCAACGACGGCGCCGTCTTCAAACACGTCGAGCTTGGAAATGTTGACCTGCTCAAGGGGCTTTGCAAAGATATTGTTGAAGCCTCTCTTGGGGATACGTCTGGCCAGAGGCATCTGGCCGCCTTCAAATCCTATGCGGACACCGCCGCCGGAGCGGGCGTTCTGTCCCTTATGGCCGCGGCCGCCGGTCTTTCCGTTGCCGGAACCGGCGCCTCTGCCCTTGCGCCACACGCCCCGTGTGGAGCCGGCAGCGGGAGAGAGATTACTAAGATTCATTCTCCTGCCTCCTTATTCTTCTTCGGTGACCGACAGAAGATAGCCTATCTGGGCGATCTTGCCGCGGGTCTGGGGGTTGTCGGGCTGGGTAGTCTCGTCGCCTATCTTCTTCAGGCCCAGAGAGTACGCAGTAGCAATATGCTTATCGTTTCTGCCGTTGAGGCTCTTGACAAGCTTGATGTTATATTTCGCCATGTTATCCTCCTTAGCCAGCGATCTCGTCAGCGGTCTTGCCGCGCTGCTTGGCTACCTGCTCGGCGTCACGCAGAGACAGAAGGCCGTTCACGGTGGCGGCCACCACGTTGGCGGGATTATTGGATCTGAGGCACTTGGTCCGGATATCGGAGATGCCGGCCACCTCAACGACGGCGCGGACAGCGCCGCCGGCGATGACGCCGGTACCGGCGGGTGCGGGCTTGAGAAGCACGCGGCCGGCGCCGAAGGTGCCGATGACCTCGTGGGGGATGGAGGTCCCCTTGAGGGTGACGTTCACGATGTTCTTCTTGGCGTCCTCGAGGCCCTTGCGGATAGCCTCGGAAACTTCGCCGGCCTTGCCCAGGCCGTAACCGACCCGGCCCTTGCCGTCGCCCACGACGCAAAGCGCCGAGAACTTCATGATGCGGCCGCCCTTGACGGTCTTGGAAACACGGTTGAGGGAGACGACCTTCTCGATGAACTCGGATTCGGGCTTGGCCTCGCGCCTGTCGTTGCGGCGGTCATTGCGCCGATTGTCTCTGTTGTTGCTGTTAGCGTTGTCCTGATAAGGCATTATCTTTCCCTCCTCCGTTAAAACTCGAGTCCGCCCTCGCGGGCGCCCTCGGCCAGCTCGGCCACGCGGCCGTGATAGACGTAGCCGCCGCGGTCGAAAGCCACGGTCTTTATGCCGGCGGCAAGAGCTCTCTCAGCGATGAGCTTGCCGACCTTGCGGGCGCCTTCCTTGTTGGCGCCGGAACCGTCGAAGCCCTTCTCGACGCTGGAGGCGGCGCACAGGGTGCGGCCGACGGTATCGTCGATTATCTGGGCATAAATGTTCTTTTCACTGCGGAAAACGTTGAGTCTGGGGCGCTCGGGAGTGCCCGAGACCTTCGCTCTGACTCTTCTATGCCTCTTAAGGCGCTGGGCTTTAGTATCAGGTCTTTTAATCATTCAGGCACACTCCTTATTTACCGGTCTTGCCTTCCTTTATGCGGACGTTCTCGCCCACATAACGGATGCCCTTGCCCTTGTAGTTCTCAGGGGGTCTCTTCTCCCTGACGTCGGCCGCGAACTGGCCGACCTTTTCCTTGTCGGCGCCCTTGATGACGATCCTGGTCTGGCTGGGCACCTCAATGGTGATGCCGTCTATCTCGGGGACGGTGACCTGGTGAGAATAACCCAGGTTCATGACAAGGTTCTTGCCCTCTTTGGCGGCTCTGTAGCCCACGCCCTGGATCTCAAGCTCCTTGGTGAAGCCGGCGGTGACGCCGACGACCATGTTGTTGAGCAGGGAACGGGTCAGGCCGTGAAGGGCTCTGTTCTGCTTTTCATCGTTGGGACGGGAGACGTGAAGCACGCCCTCCTTCTCCTCGATCGTCATCATGGCGGGCATGGCGCGCTTGAGCGTGCCGTTGGGGCCGCTGACGGTGACGACGTTGTTGTCCTCAACGCTAATCTTCACACCCGCAGGTATGGTGATGGGGGCTCTGCCTATTCTTGACATATTTACCCTCCTTACCACACGAACGCAAGGACTTCGCCGCCGACGTGCTCGATACGGGCACGCTTGTCGGTCATGACGCCCTTGGAGGTCGAAACTATTGCCGTGCCGAGTCCCTTGAGAACGTAGGGGATCTCGTCAGCGCCGGCGTAAACACGCAGGCCCGGCTTGGACACGCGGCGGAGGCCCTGGATGACGGTCTCCTTGCCGTTGTACTTCAGCGTCACGCGGATAACGCCCTGAAGGCCGTCATCGATGAGCTGATAGGACTTGATGTATCCCTCGTCCACAAGAATCTGAGCGATGCTCTTCTTCATGTTGGAGGCGGGGATATCAACAGTGGCATGCTTGGCGGAATTTGCGTTTCTTATTCTGGTGAGCATATCCGCAATAGGGTCTGAAATCTGCATTGTATCCTCCTTATAGAAGTTACCGCTTTACCGCGGTTTCCGTGACGAGGTATCAAAGCCAATGCCCGAAGGGGTTTTGTGAAACCCCGTCGGGAATTGTCAACGACCTTTCGTCATCGGGTAACTAAGATATTTTTTCGGCTTTGCGCCGGGTCGCGCTTTTTACCAGCTGGCCTTCTTGACGCCGGGGATCTCGCCCTTGTACGCCAGGTTCCTGAAGCAGATACGGCAGATGCCGTAGTTGCGCAGGTAAGCGTGGGGACGGCCGCAGATCTTGCAGCGGTTGTACTTTCTGGTCGAGAACTTGGCGGGAGCCTGCTGCTTGAGCTTCATTGATAATTTAGCCATTTCTGTTCCCCCTTAATCCCTGGAAAACGGAGCGCCCAGCTGAGTCAGGAGCTCTCTGCCCTCTTCGTCGGTGAGGGCGGTGGTGCAAATCACTATATCCATGCCGCGGATCTTCTCGATCTTATCGTAATCGATCTCGGGGAAGATCAGCTGCTCTCTCAGGCCCAGGGCGTAATTGCCGCGGCCGTCGAAAGAGTCGGGGTTGATGCCGCGGAAGTCGCGCACGCGGGGCAGGGCGATGTTGAAGAGCTTGTCGAGGAACTCCCACATCCTGTCACCGCGAAGGGTGACCTTGACGCCCACGTTCATGCCCTCACGCAGCTTGAAGTTGGCCACGCTCTTGCGGCTCTTGGTGATGACGGCGTGCTGGCCGGTGATCTGGCTGATCTCGCGCACGACGGCCTCGATGCCCTTGGCGTTATCCTTGCAGTCGCCGCAGCCCACGTTCACCACGATCTTGTCGAGGCGGGGGATCTGCATGACGGAGCTGTACTGGAACTTGCTCATGAGAGAGGGAGCGATCTCTTCCTGATATCTGGTCTTCAGTGTAGGCATATCTTACTCCTTCCCTTACATCTCGGCGCCGCAGTGCTTGCAGGCGCGGAACTTCTTGCCGTCGGCGTCGAAACCGTGGCCGACTCTGGTGGGCTTGCCGCACTTGGGGCACACCAGCTGGACCTTGGAGACGTAGATGGGGGTCTCCTTCTTGATTATGGCGCTCTCCTCGTTCTGTCTTCTGGACTTCTGGTGCTTGGTGGCGACGTTGACGCCCTCGACTATGACCTTCATGCCCTTGGGATCAGCGGAGAGGACCTTGCCCTTCTTGCCCTTATCCTTGCCGGAGAGGACGATGACGGTATCGTTGGTCTTGATATTCATACTTGTCACATCCTCCTCATATAACTTCCGGAGCCAGGGAGAGGATCTTCATGTAATCCTTTTCACGCAGCTCTCTGGCCACGGGCCCGAAGATACGGGTCCCGACGGGGTTTCTTCCGTTCTCGGCGATGAGGACGGCGGCGTTCTCGTCGAATCTGACGTAGGTGCCGTCGGCTCTGCGCACGCCCTTTGCGGTGCGGACGATGACGGCGTGGACCACGTCGCCCTTCTTGACCTGACCGCCGGGGGAAGCCTTCCTCACGGAAGCGACTATAACGTCACCGATGTTCCCGAACTTTCTCTTGGAGCCGCCGAGAACACGGATGCACTTGATCTCCTTGGCGCCGGTGTTATCGGCAACCTTCAGGTACGATTCCTGCTGTATCATTCCGGCACCTCCTTACTTTGCTTTCTCTACGATTTCCACAAGTCTCCAGCGCTTGTCCTTGGACAGGGGCCGGGTCTCCATGACGCGCACGGTGTCGCCGATGCGGCACTCGTTGTTCTCGTCGTGGGCCTTGAGCTTGTAGGTTCTCTTGACTATCTTCTTGTACAGCGGATGTCTAACTCTGTCCGCTATGGCTACGACTATGGTCTTGTCCATCTTGTCGGACACGACCTTGCCGACTCTGGTCTTTCTGGCAGAAGTTCTGACTTCACTCATTTTATTCTACCTCCTCACTGTCCGAGCTCTTTTTCGCGCAGGATGGTCTTGACTCGGGCAATGTCTTTCTTGACCAGATTAATCCTGACAGGGTTATCGAGCTGATTGGTGGCGTGCTGCATCCTCAGGGTGAACAGGTCCTTCTTCAGGTCCGCCAGCTTGCTCTCCAGCTCGGTCTGACTCATCTTTCTGACTTCGCTTGCCTTCATCTCATTCACCTGCTTCCTCGGTCTCGCGCTTGACGATCTTCGTCTTTATCGGCAGCTTGGTGCCGCCCAGACGCAGAGCCTCAACGGCAGCGGCCTCGTCGACGCCGCCGATCTCGAACATAACGCGGCCCGGCTTGACGACGGCTACCCAGTACTCAGGGGAGCCCTTACCGGAACCCATTCGGGTCTCAGCCGGCTTCTGAGTGACCGGCTTGTCGGGGAATATCTTTATCCAGACCTTACCGCCGCGGCGGGTGTAACGGGTCATGGCCACACGGGCGGCCTCGATCTGATTGGAGGTTATCCAGCTGGGCTCCATGGCCACCAGACCGAACTCGCCGTAGGTGACGGTGTTGCCGCGGGTGGCTTTGCCCTTCATGCGGCCGCGCTGCTGCTTTCTGTATTTAACTCTCTTGGGGAGAAGCATCAGTCGTTGCCTCCTTTCGCGGGTGCGTCGCCGCCGCCCTGGGGGGCGGGACGGTTGTAGCCCTGACGGTTATTGTTGTAGCCGCCCTGGCGGTTGTTGTTGTAGCTGCCCTGGCGATTGTTGCTGTAGCCGCCGCGTCTGTCGCTGTTGCGGTCACGGCTGCCCCGGTCGCGTCTGTCCCGATTGTCTCTGGGAGGACGGGAGGTATCCATGGTCCGGGGGGTGGTGCGCAGGGTCTGGGAGAGGACCTCACCTTTGTATATCCACACCTTGATGCCGATGCGGCCATAGGTGGTGGCGGCCTCTGCGAAGCCGTACTCGATGTCGGCTCTCAGGGTCTGCAGGGGGATGGTGCCCTCGTGATAGGACTCCTTGCGGGCTATCTCGGCGCCGCCGAGACGGCCGGAGGCCATTATCTTTATGCCGCGAACGCCCATTCTCATAGCTCTGCCCATGGCGTTCTTCATGGCGCGGCGGAAGCTGATGCGCTTCTCAAGCTGCTGGGCGATGTTCTCGGCCACCAGCTGAGCGTCGGTATCGGGGTTCTTGACCTCGACGATGGAGAGGGCCACGGTCTTGCCGATCATCTTCTCCACTTCCTGACGGATGCGCTCTATCTCGGCGCCGCCCTTGCCGATGACGACACCGGGGCGGGAGCAGTGCAGGTAGATGCGGACCTTGGTGCTGTCGCGCTCTATCTCGATCTTGGGAACACCGGCGGAGTAAAGCAAATTCTTGAGATACTTGCGGATCTTGTAGTCTTCGACCAGCAGGTCGCCGACCTTATCGTCCCTGGCGTACCAGCGGGAATCCCAGTCGCGGATGACACCGACTCTGAAGCCGTGCGGATTAACTTTCTGTCCCATTTGCTCTTCCTCCTTCCTTATTCTCTCTCTGCCACGATCACGGTGATGTGGCTGGTCCTCTTGTTGATCCTGTAGCCTCTGCCCTTGCTGACGGGCTGCATTCTCTTCAGTATGGGACCGGGGTCGGCGTAGGTGCTGCTGACGTAGAGCCTGGAGGCGTCCATGCCGAAGTTGTTCTCGGCGTTGGCGCAGGCGCTCTTCAGCACCTTAAGCAGCATCTCGGACGCTGCCTTGGGGGTGGCCCGGAGAATGGCCTCGGCCATCTCGGCGTCCTTGCCCCTGATCATATCGCAGACTATCTTAACCTTGCGGGGAGATATTCTGGCGTATCTGTACTGTGCTCTTGCTTCCATTTTCTCTCGGCCTCCTTACTTCGTCTTGCTGCCGGCGTGACCGCGGAAGGTCCTGGTGGGAGCAAACTCGCCAAGTCTGTGGCCGACCATATCCTCGGTGATGTACACGGGGACGTGACGGCGGCCGTCATGGACGGCGATGGTGTGGCCGACGAAGGAGGGGAAGATGGTGGAGGCGCGGCTCCAGGTACGGATGACTCTCTTCTCGTTGGCCTTGTTCAGCTCTTCGACTCTCTTGAAGAGCTCGGGAGCCACGAACGGGCCCTTTTTAATGCTTCTGCTCATTTATGACGTCCCTCCTTACTTGGCATTTCTGCGTCTGACGATCATCTTGTCAGTTCTGTTCTTGGTCTTGCGGGTCTTGTAACCCAGAGCAGGCTTGCCCCAGGGGGTCATGGGACCGGCGTGGCCGATGGGGGCCTTGCCTTCGCCGCCGCCGTGGGGGTGGTCGACGGGGTTCATGACGGAACCGCGGACGGTGGGACGGATGCCCATGTGGCGGACGCGGCCGGCCTTGCCCAGGGAGATGTTGCTGTGGTCAAGGTTTCCGACCTCGCCGATGGTGGCCTTGCAGTTCAGGCGAATGTATCTGTACTCGCCGGAGGGGAGGCGCACCTGAGCCAGGCCGTTCTCCTTGGACATCAGCTGGGCGGAGGTGCCGGCGGAGCGGACCAGCTGGGCGCCCTTGCCGGGGTAGAGCTCGATGTTGTGGATGACGGTGCCCACGGGGATCTCGGAGATGGGCAGCGTGTTGCCGGGCTTGATGTCGGCGGTGGCGGAGGAGATGACCTTATCTCCGGCAGCCAGTCCGTCGGGAGCCACGATATAGCGCTTCTCGCCGTCCTCGTACTGGACGAGAGCGATGAAAGCGGAACGGTTGGGGTCGTACTCCAGGCGGAGGACGGTGCCCTCCACGTCCAGCTTGTCCCGCTTGAAGTCGATGACTCTGTACTTCCTGCGGTTGCCGCCGCCCTGATGGCGGACGGTTATGCGGCCGTAGCTGTTGCGTCCGGCGTTGTTCTTCAGGACCTGGGTCAGGGAACGCTCGGGCTTGGCCTTCTTGTCGACTCCGTCAAAGCCGGAGACGGACATATGTCTCCGGGAGGGAGTGGTGGGTCTGTAACTCTTGATAGACATGTCTTAACCTCCCTTATACCATGCCCTCAAAGAACTCGATGCTCTTTGAGTCGGGGGTGAGGCGCACGGTGGCTTTCTTCCACTTGGCGGTGGTGCCCACGGGGTAGGCGCCGGTGCGCTTTTTCTTGCCCTGCATGTTCTCGGTGGTGACCTTCATCACCTTCACGCCGAAGATCTCCTCGACGGCCTTCTTGATCTCGATCTTGCCGGCGTCGACGGCGACCTGGAAGGAATACTTCTTGAGGTCGGTCTGCTCCATCGACTGCTCGGTGATGATGGGGCGGAGAATAACGTCATATGCTGTTCTCATTATGCGTAAACCTCCTCAATCTTCTCCAGAGCCGCCTTGTCAACGATGAACTTGTTGGCGTTGAGGATGTCGTAGGGGCTCAGTATCGTGGCGATGGTGGTCTTTATGCCGGGAACGTTCCTGGCGGAGAGCACCACGTTCTTTCTGACCTGATCGGTGACGACCAGCGCCTTCTTGTCAACGCCCAGGGCGCCGAGGAACTTAACGAAGGTCTTGGTCTTGATCTCGTCCATGTCGAGGCCGTCGATGACGATGACGGACTCCTCGATGGCCTTCTGGCTCAGGGCGGACTTTATGGCCAGTCTCTTAAGCTTCTTGTTGAGGCTGAAGGAGTAGCTTCTGGGCTTGGGGGCGAAGGCAACGCCGCCGTGGGTGTAATGGGGGTTCCGGATGGAGCCCTGGCGGGCGCGGCCGGTGCCCTTCTGACGATAGGGCTTGATGCCGCCGCCGGAAACCTCGGCCTTGGTCAGAGCGGACTGAGTGCCCTGGCGCTGATTGGCCAGATAGCTTCTGACAGACATGTGAAGAGCATTCTCGTTGGGCTCGATGCCGAAAACGGCGTCAGAGAGTTCAACTTCGCCGACGATTTCTCCGGCCATGTTATAAACTTTAGCTTTTGCCATGTTCTAACTCTCCTTTCCTCAGCCTCTGGCGGAACGCTTCTGCGGGTTGGTGCTGATGCGGCTGGAAGCCTCATGCTTCTCGCGGAAGGCCTTGGTGGTGTTCTTGACGTACACGATGCCGCCGTTGGGGCCGGGGATGGCGCCGCGGACGGCGATCAGGTTCAGGTCGGCGTCGATCTTGACTATCTCAAGATTCTGAACGGTGACCTGCTCGGCTCCCATGTGTCCGGCGCCTATCTTACCCGGGAAAATACGGGAAGGGCTGGAGATGGAGCCCATGGAACCGGCGTGACGATGGACGGGGCCGCCGCCGTGGGAGGTGGGGGTGCGCTGAGCGCCGTAGCGCTTGACGACGCCCTGGTAGCCCTTGCCCTTGCTGATGCCGGTAACGTCTACGTGGTCCTTGAGGGTGAACACGTCGGCCTTGACCTCGTCGCCCACGTTCAGGGCGGAGCAGTCCTCGAGGCGGAACTCGTGCAGGTGGCGCTTTCTGGCGTCGCCGGCCTTGGCCAGGTGGCCGATCTCCGGCTTGTTGAGCTTGGACTCCTTAACGTCCTCATAGCCCAGCTGCACGGCCTCGTAGCCGTCGTTCTCGATGGTCTTCTTCTGGATCACGACGCAGGGACCTGCTTCGATGACGGTGACGGGGATGACTCTGCCCTTCTCGTCAAAGATCTGCGTCATGCCGGCTTTTCTGCCGATGATCGCTTTCTTCATACTGGAATATATCCTCCTTAAGGTTATTGGTCGGACGACTTACATTTATATAATGTATTGGTCGGACGACTTGACCCGCCCGTTTCCGGGCAAGGTTTTTGCTTTGTTTACTTCTTTGCGCGTTTCGTGAGATACTTTATGAATCCTGCGATAAACGTCACCGCAGCCGCCGCAAGACTTGCGCGCATGAGCCAGAGGCACACTCTCGCCCACGGCCTGACATCTATCCCCCCGAGGAAAGAGGCGATGCCGAACATCAGCGCCAGCATTATGAACCATGCCGCATTTTCCATGTCAGTACCTTTCGGGAACTCCGCAAAACCGCTCTATCAGAGCTTTATCTCAATCTCAACGCCGGCGGGCAGCTCCAGGGACATAAGAGCCTCGACAGTCTTCTGAGTGGGGGAGATGATGTCGATGAGGCGCTTGTGGGTGCGGCGCTCGAACTGCTCACGGCTGTCCTTATATTTATGGACGGCGCGAAGGATGGTCACGACCTCCTTCTTGGTGGGCAGGGGGATGGGACCGGAGACCTGCGCTTCGGTGCGCTTGGCGGTCTCGACGATCTTCTCGGCGGCCTGGTCGATGAGCTGATGATCGTAAGCCTTGAGTCTGATTCTTATCATTTTCTTTGCTGCCATTGTACTTTTCCTCCGTATCTTCGTACGTAAAAATAATTTGCGTACGGCGGGAAATTTTCTGCCAACATATCCGTGCGTATCATTCCGGGCCAGAAACAAAACCGGACAGAATCATCCGGCTGCTTCCCTGTCCCGACGATATACGCGTCGGCAGTAATTTCTCAGCCGCCCGATTGCGTGCCATCGTCGTCGCGGACGATTCCGGCACCGGACATACTCCCCGGAAGTGACCAGGTGCGCGGTTTTCGCCGCCCCTGCAATCTCCCGGATCATCGCAGTGCGCGCTTTCGGGCATACTTTTCCCGCAAGGCGCTCTGTTAGAATAACAGATGAGGAAGTAAATGTCAACAGTAAAATTAAGATAATTTTCATTATTTTCAAGCATATCCCGGTGGTGCAACATGACGGAACATCTTCCCTTTCGTTGACACCGGGGACCGTTTATCATACAATTATATATATCACCGCGCCGGGCCGTCCGGCCTCAAAGGAGAAAAGGAATTGTTCATCGGGAACGTTGAGATAAAAGAAGGTCTTGCCCTGGCCCCCATGGCGGGGGTGACGGACGCGGCCTTCCGCACAGTGTGCCGGTCCATGGGCGCCTGCTACGCAGTGACGGAGATGATAAGCGCCAAGGCGGTATGCTATCAGGACGAGAAGTCCCGCCGTCTTGCCAGCGTGGAATCCGACGGGCGTCCCGTCGCCATACAGATATTCGGCTCCGACCCGGAGACCATGGCACAGGCGGCGGCCAAGCTGTACGGCCTTGAAAAGCCCGATATAATCGACATTAACATGGGCTGCCCCGTGGGAAAGGTGGTCCGCTCCGGGGACGGTTCCGCCCTTATGCTCAAACCGGACCTGGCCGGGGATATAGTCAAAGCGGTGGCCGACGCCGTACCCTGCCCCGTGACGGTGAAGTTCCGCAAGGGCTTCGACGGCGGCAGCGTCAACGCGGCGGAATTCGCCGTGACGTGTGAATCCGCCGGGGCCGCCGCAGTAACGGTCCACGGCCGCACGCGGGTGCAGATGTACTCGGGAAAGGCCGACTGGGATATCATAAAGGCGGTGAAGCAGGCCGTGTCCATACCCGTTATCGCCAACGGCGACGTCTTCACCGGGGAGGACGCGGTACACATATTAAAATATACCGGCGCGGACATGGCCATGGCAGGCCGGGGCGCCATGGGCAATCCCTGGCTGTTCCGGGACGCCCTTCGGGCCATGCGCGGCGAGGCTCCCCTCCCCGCCCCCGGCTGGCAGGAACGGCTGGACACCGCCGTATCGCAGGCGGAGCTGGCGGCGAAGCTCAAGGGCGAGAAATCGGCGTGTCTTGAGGCGCGGCACCATCTGGCGTGGTACATGCGTGGCATGCCCTACGCCGCCTATTACCGGGAAAAGGTGATGAGCGTTTCCACGCTTGACGATATATATAATGTATGCCGGGCCGTGATGGACAGCGTCCGGGACGACGAGAGGAGGCGAAGACGTGACCCGGGAAGATGAGATAAGGCTTATCGCCGCCGTGAAGCGGGGCGACGGCTCCGCCTTTGAACGGCTGGTCACCGAGAACGAAAAGCTGGTGTACTCCCTGGCCTTCAAGATGACGGGCAGCCGTGAGGACGCCATGGACCTGTCCCAGGAAGCGTTCCTGCGGGCATACTCCAACATAAACAGCTTCCGGGGCGGCAGCCGCTTCTCCGTGTGGCTGTACCGGCTGACCTACAATATCTGCGCCGACTTCCTGCGCAGGAAGCGGCCCGACGCCGTATCCCTCGTGAACGAGGAGGGCGAGACGCTGGACGTGACCGACGACGCCCCCGGCCCCGACGAGCAGGCCGAGGCGAAGGAGCGGCGGGAGGCGGTGCGCCGCGCGGTGGCGTCCCTGCCCGAAGACAAGCGGCAGGTGATAGTCATGCGGGAGTTCTCCGGCATGGATTACGCGGAGATCGCCGAGGCCCTGGGCATAAGCGTGGGCACCGTGAAGTCGCGGCTGAGCAGGGCCCGGGAATCCCTGGCGGAAATTTTGCGCACGGACGGAACATTTTCCGACCTCGGACCGTCAAACCCTTTGGAAACGAAAAACGGGAAAGGAGGCGGTCCGAATGACTGAGTGCGAAAGATATATCGACATGATCAGCTCTTACGTGGACGGACAGCTGTCCGACGACGAGACCGCCGCCCTCCTGGAGCATATACGCGTCTGCCCGGACTGCGCGCGGCAGCTGCGGATCTATGAGGAGGTCTCCGCCCTCGCGTCGGAGGACGTTGAGGTGCCGGAGGAACTCCACGGCAGGATAATGAGCGCCGTGGTCTCCGCCGCCGCGCCGAAAAAGCCGAAGAACAGGAAGGTGATATACGTCACCGCCGCTTCTCTGGCGGCCTGCCTGGCCCTGACCTTCATCGGCATGAAAACGCTGTTCCCCGCCGTCAAAAGCGACGCGTCGGCTGAGTTCACCGCGGCGGAGTACTCCGCTGCGGCCGACACCGCTTCCCCCGCGGAGATAGAGTCCGCCAAAACCGCGGTGCCGGACGGCGGCACACCCCTCGCGCCCCTCCCCGAGCTGTTCGGAGGCGCCGTGGCCGCCGCGGACGACAATGCCGCGCCCCCTCCCCCGGAGGACGCCGAGATCCTTCAGCCTTACGTCCTCCCCGGCGCCGATGAGAACACGGCCGCGGGGTCGGCGATGACCGGCGACTGGTCCGCGGCGGAGCCTACACTGCCCATGAAGGCTCCCGAAGAAGAGCCGGACAGGGTTTCGGATCCCTCCTCCGCGATGACCTTCCCCGTCAGTGACCCGGAAGGCGCGCAGAGCGACAGTCCCGATGCTCTTTACACGCAGAGCGTGGAGATATACGTCTTCGGTCCTCTGCCGGAGGGCGTGGACTGGGACGCTTTTGAAAAGAGCACCGACGAGAACGGCACCGTACGCATAGTCGTCGACGAGAAGACCGCCTCCCTGCTCACGGACATGGGCTACAGCTGCGGTGTGGGCATGGGAAACGACGAATTCGTCGTGGTGCAGATGGACGAGGGCTGAAACGGCAGCGGTATATAAAAAACACAAAGCAGGCGTGATCTTTCAAACGATCACGCCTGCTTTTTCTTCCGCCGCAGCGCGGACGGGTCAGTACCGCAGGATGAAATAGATAACGTAAGCCCAGCTCAGAAGGCCGTGGAATATGGCCCAGCCCACGGAGTGCCACGTGGTATAGCTTATGACCATGGCC
>JAEETR010000107.1 GCA_016286595.1 Oscillospiraceae bacterium
ACGGGCTTTCCCTGGCGTGGCTGTCCGCCGCGGTGGGACTCGTGGGCCTTTACATGATGCAGCAGAACGAGATGGCGTATATCGACGCTCTGACGGACACTTATAACCGCCAGTTCCTCAACCTGATACTGTCCGCGTGGATGGGCAGGGGCAGGAGCTTTGCCGGCGCTATGCTGGACGTGGACAGCTTCAAGAGCATCAACGACAATTACGGCCATTCCGAAGGCGACAGAGCGCTGCGGATACTTGCCGACTGCCTGAAGAAGGCCCGGCTGGAGCGGGAACTCGTGTTCCGCTTTGCCGGAGACGAGTTTATAATCCTCAAGATGGCCGGCACCGTTGAGGAACTGGAAAAGTATATGGACAGAGTAAACAACCTTCTGGCGGGGTACGAGGGGCAGACGCCCTTCCGGGTATCCGTCTCCTACGGCATAAGCATCTTCGGCGACGAGACCGTCGACGCCTTCATGAAGAAGATGGATGAGGGAATGTACGAGATGAAGGCCGACCATCACGCGGAGGATTGAAGAAAGATAAACGAAAAAGCCGTCCGATCCGACGATCGGGCGGCTTTTCTTACACTGTCAGGTCGCAGTAGGTCAGCGCCACGGCCTTTTCAAGATCCGAGGGCTTCAGTTCCACCTGGTATCCTATCTTCCCGGCGCTCATAATCAGGGTGTCGCATATCTGGGCAGTCTCGTCGATGGCGGTGGGGAACTGCTTTTTCATGCCGATGGGGGAGCAGCCCCCGTGGATATACCCGGTGAGGGGCAGCAACTCCTTCGACTTCACCATGGCTATGCTCTTCTCCCCGGCGCATCTGGCCGCTTTTTTCAGGTCCAGCTCCTCCCTGACCGGGATCATGAACACGTAATGCTCCCCGGAGGCGCCAACGGTGACGAGGGTTTTGAACATGGTGTCCGGGTCCACGCCCAGCACCGCCGCCACGTCAGCGCCGGATACGGCGTCGCTGCCGGAGTAGTCGTAGGCGGTGTATTCTATGCCCAGAGCGTCCAGCACGCGCATCACGTTTGTCTTTTCCTTTTTCTCCTTCGCCACTGTATCACCTCCGGCGGTTTTTCTGATATCATAGCACAAAACCGCCGGGAAATAAATATTGTATATTCTTCGCCGGCAGTTTATCATGGGATATGAAAACCATCACCGGAGGGAACTATGAACGGCAGACTGCGGAAAGAATGCGGCGCGATCGTAAACGCCGCCATAAAAAAGGTACAGCCCGACGCGGCGGTGCGCCGCGCCCTTGAGGGCCGGGAGTTCACCGGAAAAGTCGTGCTGGTCGCCATAGGCAAGGCGGCCTGGCAGATGGCGAAGACGGCGGCCGAGGTGCTGGGCAGCCGCCTTGACGCGGGTATGGTCATCACGAAATACGGCCACGTTATGGGTCCGATAGACGGCGTGGAATGCCTGGAGGCGGGCCACCCGGTGCCGGACGGAAATTCCTTTATCGCGGCGGAGCGGGCTGTGGAGCTCGTGGAGCCCCTCGGGGAGGGGGACACGGTCGTTTTCCTCATCTCCGGCGGCGGCAGCGCCCTGTTTGAACTGCCTCTGGTGGAGCCGGAGGAGCTGCAGAACATAACGAATCAGATCCTCGCCTCCGGCGCGGATATTGTGGAGATGAACACCATAAGAAAGAGACTCAGCGCCGTCAAGGGCGGGCGCTTCGCACGGCTGTGCGCTCCCGCGAAGGTCTTTTCCGTGGTACTGTCCGACATAGTTGGGGGTCCGCTGGATATGATAGCTTCCGGCCCCGCCGTGTCCGACACCTCCACCTGCGCCGACGCGACGGCCATAGCGGAAAAGTACGGCATAACGCTGTCCGCGGCTGCCCGGAAATGCCTTGAAACGGAGACGCCAAAGACTGTCGACAACGTGGAAACGGTCATCACCGGCAGCGTCCGGGAACTTTGCGCGGCGGCAGCGGAGGAATGCGCCGCCATGGGCTACGAGCCGGTGCTGCTCACCGACGGCCTGACCTGCGTGGCCCGGGAGGCGGGAGCCTTCCTTGGCGCCGTGGCGAGGACCCACGCCGGAAAAGGGAAGAAAATGGCCTTCATCGCCGGGGGAGAGACCGTGGTGAACGTGACGGGCACTGGCCTGGGCGGACGTAATCAGGA
>JAEETR010000108.1 GCA_016286595.1 Oscillospiraceae bacterium
CACGTGGCCCCGGGCACTTTTCGTGAAGGCCACGGAAAGGCTCTTCATCGTTCCGGCGGACTGACCGACCACGGTGATGTTGTCCGGGTCGCCGCCGAAGGCCTCGATGTTGTCTATGACCCACTCCAGGGCCTTCACGTCGTCCATGAGGATGTAGTTGCCGCTCTTGCCGCCCTGCTCGGCGGACAGCTGGGGCAATGCCAGATATCCGAAGAGGGACAGCCGCTGGGCCACCGTGACCACCACGACGCCCTTCTTCGCCAGCACGGTGGGATCGAACTCCGGCTCAAAGGTGTAGCCGTGGTCGGGGCCGCCGCCGTGGAACCACATGAAAACGGGTCTTTTCTCCCCGGCCTTTGCCGCGCCGGTGCACACGTTGAGATAAAGGCAGTCCTCGCTCATGGGAGGCGGTCCCATGAAGTAGAAATCGCTGTTCCAGGGCTCGAACCAGTCGCCGCCGTACACCATCTGGGCACAGGCGGGGCCGTAGCTGTCGCACTCCCGCACGCCCAGCCAGGGGGCCGGGTCGACGGGGGGCTTCCACCGCAGCTCGCCTATGGGCGGGGCGGCGAAGGGGATGCCCCTGAAATGGGTTATGCCCGCGAAATCACCCGTAAGCTCCACGCCCCTGACGGGGCCGTGCTTCGTATCGACTACGCCTATGTACTCAGCCATATTCCGCTCCTTTCGTCACTGAAAAGGTGTGAAAAATCTCCCTGTACCCATTCTAAAGGTACAGGGAGATGATGTCAATTCCATTTCGGCGCGATCGGGGCGACCGTTTCCGAACGGGCAAAAAGCGCAGCCGTCAGTCTTCGGGATATATGGGCGCCCGCTTCAGGGGCAGGATCTCGTCCAGGGTCTTTCTGGTCCAGTCCTCCCACATGTCGAAGTTGTGGTCGTAGCCCTCGGCCACGATGTACTTGTGGGGTATGCCCAGCTCCTTAAGGCGGCGCACGTCGCCCTCCACTCTCTGGCGGATGAACTCCTCGCTGCCGCAGATGACGGTGAAGAACGGCAGCTCCACGCCCTCCTTTACAAGCTTTTCGGCGATGGCGCCGATATCGTTGACGGAGCCGGGGAACGTCTCGGCGGGGCCGAAGGCGTGGTTGTACTCCGGCAGATGGTGGGGCTTCGACAGGTCCCGCACCATCCTGTCGGTATCAAGGGTGTAGCCGATGCCGCCGGAGATGTCCACGCACATGGCGTAGTTTTCCGGACGCATGAAGGCGTTGCCCAGGGCCGCGTTGCCGCCCATGGCGTAGCCCATGATGAAGTTGTCCTCCCGCTTCGGGCTGGAGGGGAACAGGGACTGTATCACCACCGGCAGCTCGTCGGTGATGAAGGCGGAGTAGTCCCGGCCGTACAGACAGTGGGCGCCGAAGGAGTGGACCACGTTGGGTATGACCAGCATGACGCAGTTGTCCTGGGCGTAGCGCTCGGCGTTGGTGTAGCGGCCCACGAGGCTGTCCTCGTCGCCGCCGCCGTGCATGAAGTACACGGTCTGGAACTTCATTCCGGGCCTGTACTGGGGCTTGACGGTGCTGGTGTTGAGCCGGGGATTGATGCGCAGCTGCTCCTCCGGGCCGCAGAAGCTCAGCCCGTCGGTGGGCATGACCACGGTCACGTCGAGGTAATAGCCCAGTATCTGGCTGCGGTAGTTGAAGCGCATGGTGCTCATGTTCGTTCCTCCCTTGTGTTTTTTCTCACCTTTATTATAGAGGGCGGCGGGACCGTTGTAAACAGTGCCCGGCTGTGTTAATATGCGTTTATAAGAAAAACGCCGAAGGAGCGGATGATATGGAAAACGAAAAGACTACGCAGGAACTGCTGACAGAGCTGGTGTCACTCCAGCGCAGGGCCGCCCGCCGCAGCCTCATCACGGCGGTGCTGGGTCTCGTGATCGTCGTCGCCCTGGCGGCGGCGATATTCTCCGTGGTGCCCAGAGCGCTGGCGCTGGCGGACCGGGCCGAGACGGCCCTGGGCGAGATAGACACGCTCATGAGCGGCGTGGGCGCCACAATGGAAGACGCCCAGACCCTCATCACCAACACCAACACCATGGTGGAGACCAACTCCCAGGCCGTGACCGACGCCGTGCAGAAGATGAACGACATCGACATCGACGGCCTCAACGACGGCATCGCCACCCTCAACCGGGTCGTCAGCGAGAATTCCGACAACGTGACCTCCGCCATAAAGAAGCTGAACAACATCGACTTCGACAAGCTCAACAAGGCCATCGCCGACCTGAGCGACGCCGTGCATCCCCTGGGCGAGTTCGCCAGGCTGTTCCAGAAGTAAGATGGACGGGAATATCATCGACGAGGCCGTAAAGTATATCAGGGCCCTGTTCCGCGGCAACGCCGACGGCCACGGCGCGGACCACACCCTGCGGGTGTACCGCACCGCCATGCTTCTGGCCGACAGCCGCCCGGAGTGCGACGCCGGGGTCGTCGCCCTGGCCGCCCTTCTGCACGACGCGGACGACCATAAGCTCTTCTCCACGGAAAACTTCGCCAACGCCCGGGCATTTCTTGAAGGGCAGGGCGTGGACGGCGAAACCGAGGAGCGGATATGCCGCGTGATAGACCAGGTGTCCTTCAGCCAAAACAGAGGCCGGCGGCCGGACACCGTCGAGGCCATGATCGTGCAGGACGCCGACAGGCTGGACGCCATGGGCGCTCTCGGCATCGCCCGCACGTTCGCCTACGGCGGCAAAAACGGCAGGCCCCTGGACCAGTCCGTGCAGCATTTTTACGACAAACTGCTGCTGCTCAAGGACGGAATGAACACCGACGAGGCGAAAGCGCTGGCCGACGCCCGTCACCGATTCCTGCTGGACTTCCTTGAGGAGCTGCGGGAGGAGACCGGCGGGATAATATGACGCGGCGCCGCAGGACCCGGTCAAAACCATTGTTTACTCCCCCCGCGCCGTGGTATACTATCACCGTAAACGAGAGCGCGGAGGTGCGAACATGAGCGTGAACACAAGAAAAGTCGCCATCGTGGGCTGCGGCTTCGTGGGGGCCGCCGCCGCCTTTTCACTGATGCAGAGCGGCATTTATTCCGAGATGGTGCTGCTGGACGCCGACAGGGCCAAGGCCGAGGGGGAGGCGCTGGACATAAGCCACGGACTGCCCTTCGCCAAGCCCATGAAGATATACGCCGGGGACTACGACGACTTAGCCGACGCCTCCGTGATAATCGTCACCGCCGGGGCGGGACAGAAGCCCGGGGAGACGAGGCTCGATCTGGTGAAGAAAAACGTGGCCATTTTCCGGGACATAATCCCCCAGATCGCCGCCCGGAAGCCGGAGGGCATCCTGCTGATAGTGGCAAATCCGGTGGATATACTCACCTACGCGGCGGCGAAGCTGTCCGGCCTGCCGGAAAACCGGGTCTTCGGCTCCGGCACCCTGCTGGACACCGCCCGGTTCAAATACCTGCTGGGCGAGCATCTTGGGGTGGACAACCGGCGGGTGCACGCCTTCATCATCGGCGAGCACGGGGACAGTGAGATAGCCGTGTGGTCCAGCGCCAACGTCTCCGGCGTGCCCATCCACGATTTCTGCGAGATGCGGGGCCACTTCCGCCATGAGGAGGCCATGGAGCGCATCGCCGCCGACGTGAAGAACAGCGCCTATGAGATCATCGAGAAGAAAAAGGCCACCTATTTCGGCGTGGCCATGGCGGTGCGGCGCATCTGCGAGGCCATCGCCGGCGATGAAAAGACGATCATGCCCGTATCCTTCGTTCAGCACGGGGAGTACGGCGTGGAGGGCGTGGCGCTGAGCATCCCCGCCATCGTGGGCAAGAACGGCGTCGAAACGGCCGTCCCCGTGTCCCTGGACGAGGCGGAGCGGGCCGCCCTGAAAAAGAGCGGCGATACGCTCAAGGCCGTGCTGAACGAGGCCTTCCCGGAGTGAAAACGATTTCCCGAAAGGGGCCAACGCAATAAAAAAAGGACGGACATATGTCCGTCCTTTTCCTTTTATTTCTCCCACTGCGCCGTGCCGGTCAGGAGCGTGACGCCCTCCTTCGACACGGTGAGGATGCCCTCCGAAACGCTCCCGTCAAGGCTCGTCCCGTCGGGCAGGTCTATGCGGCACGACCCGGCCTTCACGCCCGTGGCGAAGGGCACGTGCCCCGCCATCACGGCCAGGTCCCCCTCGGTGCCCCGCACGTTCAGCGCGTAAGCCTCGCCGGAGAAGGCGTCGCCGTCGGGGGTGGACACGGTCAGCGTGAAAACGTTCATTCCTTCGCCTCCCGGGCCTTGCGCAGCACGTCGTCGATGGTGCCGGCGAAGAGGAAGGCCGACTCGGGCAGGTCGTCGTGGAGGCCGTCGATTATCTCCCGGAAGCCCCGGATGGTCTCCTGCAGGGGCACGTAAACGCCGGTAAGTCCCGTGAACTTCTCCGACACGGAGAAGGGCTGGGACAAGAACCGCTGTATCTTCCTTGCCCGGGACACGAGGAGCCTGTCCTCCTCGCTCAGCTCGTCCATGCCCATGATGGCGATTATGTCCATAAGCTCGTTGTAGCGCTGGAGAATGCGCTGTATCTCCCTTGCCACCTCGTAGTGCTCCTTTCCCAGAATATCCGGGGACAGGATGCGGCTGGTGGACTCCAGGGGGTCCACGGCGGGGTAAATGCCCTGGGACGCTATGGCGCGGGAGAGCACCGTGGTGGCGTCAAGATGGGCGAAGGTGGTGGCGGGGGCAGGGTCGGTCAGGTCGTCCGCGGGGACGTACACCGCCTGCACGGAGGTGATGGAGCCGTTTTTCGTGGAGGTTATGCGCTCCTGCAGCGTGCCCATCTCCGTGGCCAGGGTGGGCTGATAGCCCACGGCCGAGGGCATGCGCCCCAGCATGGCTGACACCTCGGAGCCGGCCTGGGTAAAGCGGAAAATGTTGTCTATGAAAAGCAGCACGTCCTGCCCCTCCTGGTCCCGGAAATACTCCGCCATGGTAAGGCCGGACAGCGCCACGCGCATGCGGGCCCCGGGGGGCTCGTTCATCTGTCCGTAGACCAGGGCCGTGTTGCCCAGGACGCCGGACTGCTTCATCTCGTTGTAAAGGTCGTTGCCCTCGCGGGTGCGCTCGCCCACGCCGGTGAACACGGATATGCCGCCGTGCTGCCTGGCAACGTTGTTTATCAGCTCCATTATAAGGACGGTCTTGCCCACTCCGGCCCCGCCGAAAAGGCCTATCTTGCCGCCCTTGGAGTAGGGGCACAGAAGGTCGATGACCTTTATGCCCGTCTCAAGTATCTCGGTGGAGGTGGCCAGCTCCTCGTAGCCGGGGGCGGGACGGTGTATGCTCCATCTGTCCTCGTACTCGGGGGGCTCGCCGTCGTCCACCACCTCGCCCAGCACGTTGAATATGCGGCCCAGCGTCTCCGTGCCCACGGGCACGCTGATGGGGCCGCCGGTGTCGGTGACCGCCTCGCCGCGCCTGAGGCCGTCGGTGGAGGCCATGGCTATGCACCGGGCGGTGTTGTCGCCCACGTGCTGGGCCACCTCCACGGTGAGGGTCCTGTCCCCTATGGGCATGGTGAGGGCCGTGTCGATAGGGGGCAGACCGCCCTCCTCGAAGCGCACGTCCACCACGGGCCCCATGACCTGGGAAACCCTGCCGATACGTTTTTCATCCATAGTCGTTTCTCCCTTCGTCGGAGAGTAATATCACTCGTTCAGGCCGCTGCCGGCCACTATCTCGGTTATCTCCTGGGTTATGGCCGTCTGGCGGGCCCGGTTGTACCGCAGCTGCAGCTTGTCTATCATCTCCCGGGCGTTCTTCCCGGCGGAGTCCATGGCCATGCGGCGGGCCGCCACCTCGCTGGCGAAGCTCTCACGCACGGCGGCGTATATCATCCCGGCCACGTATCCCGGCACGGCCTCGTCCAGCACCGTGACCTCGTCGGGCTCGAACACCATGCCCCCGGCGGGGCTTTCCCCCTTCTCAAGGGGCAGCAGCCACCGGACGCGGGCCTCCTGGGTGAGGATCGACACGTATTCGGTATATATCACGCCCACCCGGTCCGTCTCCCCGGCAAGGAACTGCCCGCACAGCCCGTCGGCCAGGTCCTTCGCCTGGGCGAAGGTGAAATCCTCCGACGACACGGGGGGCTTTCCGGCCCTGTCGCAGGCTCTTTTCCCGATGGGTATGACCTCCGCCCCCTCCACTGTGCGCAGAAGGCGGAAAACGTTGGCGTTGTAGCCCCCGGCAAGGCCCCGGTCCCCGGCGATGACGATAAGCTTCGCCGCGCCGCCTTCGGTGCGGCGCATATAGGGACTGAGTTCACACTCCCGGCGGGAGGAGAGCGCCCCTATGACCGCGGCGCAGGCCGCGGCGTACTGGCGGCTCCTGGCCATGGCCTCGTTGGCCCGGCGGATCTTCGACGAGGCCACAAGTCCCATGGCGGTGGTCAGATGCAGCGTGGAGTCGACGCTCTTTATCCTGGTGCGCAGGGCTTTGATGTCGGCGCCCATGGCTTACTCCTTCATGCTGTCGAGCGCCTTTTTAAGCGTCTCGATATCCTCGTTGTCGAAATATCCCCGCTCAATCCTGTCGAGAAGGGCGGCGTACTCGGTGTTCATCACGTCGTACAGCTTCTCCTCCCACTCCTTCACGCCGGCCACGGCCACGCCGTCGAGATACCCGTTTATCACGGCGTAGATTACGGCCACCTGACAGCCGGGCCGGACGGGGGAATTCCTGTCCTGCTTCAGCACCTCCACGATCCTCTCGCCCAGGGCCAGGCGTTTTTTCGTGTCGTCGTCCAGATCGCTGCCGAACTGGGCAAAGGCCTGCAGCTCCCTGTACTGGGAATACAGCAGCTTCAGCTGGCCGGACACGGCCTTCATGCCCTTCAGCTGGGCCGAGCCGCCCACGCGGCTGACGGAAATGCCCGGGTTGATGGCGGGCATCACGCCG
>JAEETR010000109.1 GCA_016286595.1 Oscillospiraceae bacterium
AGATGAGATAGGAAGAGGAGGTGCGTTTTTGCCAAAACAAAAACTCACCTTTTCA
Source organism: Oscillospiraceae bacterium (assembly GCA_016286595.1). Lineage (GTDB taxonomy): Bacteria > Bacillota > Clostridia > Oscillospirales > Oscillospiraceae > RUG626. The sequence continues at coordinate 56 of JAEETR010000109.1, forward strand.
GAGTACAAAATATTCGGTTTTGTGTCGCAACAATATTTTATCACGCTTATTCATAAAATGCAATACAGAAAAGAAAAAGCGCGGTAAAATGCACAAGTCCATTTTACCGCGTTTTTTCTTTGTTTAGTTATTACCCGAGCTTTTTTATCATCCGTATCCGGTCGCCCTGCATTTCGTCGTCCTCGTAGCCCATCCGCGTATAAAGCCGGTGAGCGCCGTCGTTGGACCGCTCCACGGGGAGCAGTATGGCCGTCACGCCCGCGTCATAAGCGTAACGCTCCGCGATTTTCTGCAGCTCCGTCCCCGCGCCCTGCCCGCGGCACTCCGCCGTGACGGAGAAATCGTCAAGATAGACGTAATCCGGATATTCCGGCTCACGGTGGACCTCAATGGAAAGAAAGGCCGCCACGCGCCCGTCCTTTTCCGCCACGCACACCCAGTCCTCGCCGCCGGTGAAGAAGCGGTCGAGATACCCGTCCTCGTACCCCCCGGCTTCGTCGGCGGGATGGATGGCGCGGAGCATTTCGATAAAAAGCTCGTTTATGCGGCCCTTGTCGTCCGCTGTGGCTTTTCTGAACGTGAAATCCACAGTCACACCACCTGGAAGATGAAGAACTTGAGATAATCAGTCTCCGGCACGTTCCACAGTATGGGGTGGTCGGGGGCCTGCTGCCGCTCCTCAATCTGCCGCACAGACACTCCTGCGTCGGCGGCGGCCTCCGCCACGGCCTGTCTGAACAGCGGCGTGGTCATAAAATGGGAGCAGGAGCAGGTGGCCAGGTATCCGCCCCGGGGCAGGATGCGCATGGCCTTGAGATTGATCTCCTTGTAGCCGCGGAAGGCGTTTTTTACCGTGGCGCCGCTCTTGGTGAAGGCCGGCGGGTCCAGGATGATGAGATCGAAGGGCTTCTGCTTCGTTCCGGCCAGCTCCGTGAGATAGTCGAATACGTCTGCCTGTACGAACTCGATCCTGTCGGCAAGACCGTTCATCGAGGCGTTTCGTCCCGCTTCGTCAAGCGCGGAGGCGGAAACGTCCACCGCCGTCACGGACACGGCGCCGCAGGCTGCCGCGTTCAGCGCGAAGGCCCCCGTGTGGGTAAAGCAGTCCAGCACCCGCAGACCGGAGCACAGCCGCCCCACGGCGGCGCGGTTATACTTCTGATCGAGGAAGAAACCGGTTTTCTGGCCGTTTATATAGTCAACGTCGTATTTTATGCCGTTTTCAGTTATGTTCACGTGACCGTCAAGCCCGGTCTCCAGCCCCTCCATACGGAAGAAGCCCTTGTACCGTTCAAGCCCCTCCTTTTCCCGGAGAGCGGCCTCGTTGCGCTCGTATATGGCACGGACGGGACAGCCGTATTCCGCCAGAACGGACACGATGCTGCCGTATATCACGCGCTTCACCTGCTCGGTGCCGTAGCTCAGCACCTCGGCAACCAGCACATCCTCGAATTTGTCCACGGTCAGACCGGGAAACCCGTCAGCCTCCCCGAATATGAGACGGCAGGAGGAAAAATCGTTCCCCATGACGCGGCGGCGGTAGTCAATGGCGTAGCGGACGCGCCGGGCGTAAAACGCTTCGTCAAAGCGGTCGTTGGTGTTGCGGGAGATGACCCGCACCCGGATCTTCGACGACTGACTCAGATAACCCGCACCCAGCCAGCGGCCCTTCTGTGACAGCACGTCCACGATGCCGCCGTTGACGGGAGAGCCTTCGGCGGCGGTAATCTCCTCGGCGTAGACCCAGGGGTGACCTGAACGCAGAGCCCTCTCGGCCTTCGGAGTGACGGTGAGCGTGGGATTGCCTCTGTCCATACTGCCGGCCCTCAGATCTTGTCGAACAGCCGCCGCACGGCCTCACGGCACTGGTCGGTGCCGTAGACCCACGCAAAGCCGTGATAGGCAAAATCCAGCGTCAGCAGCTCCTTGTCGCAGGTCGCCGCGTCGCACAGACGGCGGGAGTGGGAGGGGGGCATGAAGTCGTCGTTTTTGGAGCGGATGAACAGGGTGGGTACGGTTATCCTTGACACCACCTTCTCCGTCTCCAGCTCATCGAGGGATATGCTGGCCTTGGCGCACATCTTCTCGAACTGCTTCATCACCGGCGCGGCGGGCATGTGCAGGGAGTCCTTGACCGACTCGCGCACCTTGTCGCGGAAAGAGGCGCAGGCGCTCTCGGCTATAACGGCGGCAAGACACTCCGGCATATCCGGCTCCGCGGCGGCAAGCACGGCGGCGGTGGCCCCGGAGGATATGCCGTAGATGACCACCCTGTGTTCCGGGCCAAACCGTTCGCAGAGCATACCGGTCCACGTCACGAGGTCACGGCTCTCGTCCAGACCCTGGGTGATGTACATGCCCTCGCTCTCACCGTGTACCCGGTGATCGATGAACAGCAGCGAGCAGTTCAGCTCGTCATAGAAAAACCGTGCGCTTGCGGCGAAATCGTACTCGGCGCTGCTGTGATAGCGGTGGGAGAATACGACGGTTTTGTCGGCTCCGTCCTTCACGTACAGTCTGCCGCAAAGCTTCAGATCGTCCTCGCTGGTGACGGTGACCTCCTCCGGCTCCATGGTCTTAAGCCACTCGTGGCCGTCCCGGAGCTTGCAGGCTTCCTCATCGAAGATATCGTCGAGGGCGGATCCGTACAGTTCCTCCTCCGTGGGATGGCGCTGGTCGCTCATGAGATACGCCCGGAACATGGCCAGAGCCACGGCGCGGATCATATACCAGAGTATGAAGACAAGTATCGCAACGGCGATGATG
>JAEETR010000110.1 GCA_016286595.1 Oscillospiraceae bacterium
AAGGTCACTCTGGAGGACCTGTTCGCCCAAATCAAGGAGGGCGAGCTGAAGGATCTGAACGTGATCGTCAAGGCAGACGTCCAGGGCTCCGCCGAGGCCATAAAGTCCTCTCTTGAAAAGCTCACCAACGAGGAGGTCCGGGTCCGGGTCATCCACTCCGCCGTGGGCGCCATCAACGAGTCCGACGTTATGCTGGCCTCCACCTCCGGCGCCATCATCGTGGGCTTCAACGTCCGCCCCGACGCCGCCGCCAGAGCCAGCGCCGAGCGCTCCGACGTGGACATCCGCCTTTACAGCATTATCTACGACTGCATCAACGAGATGCAGGACGCCATAAAGGGCATGCTGGCTCCCACCTTCAAGGAGAACATCATCGGACACGCCGAGATCCGCGAGACCTACAAGGTCTCCAGAGTCGGCACCGTGTGCGGCTGCTACGTCACCGACGGCCGCGTCACCCGCGGCTGCTCCATCCGCGTGCTGCGGGACAATATCGTCATTTTCAGCGGCGAGCTTGCCTCCCTGCGGCGCTTCAAGGACGACGTGCGCGAGGTGGCCAGCGGCTACGAGTGCGGCATGCAGGTGGATAAGTTCAACGACGTCAAGGTGGGCGACGTGCTGGAGTGCTACGTCATGGAGCAGATAGCGCGATAATTCACCCGTGAGGTAAGAAAATGCCATCCAACAAGATACAGAGGATAAACGAGGACATCCGCCTTTGCATAAGCCGCCTGCTCATGGAGGTCAAGGACCCCCGGGTGCGGCAGGGCATGGTCAGCGTGACCAACGTGGATACCACCTCGGATCTGAAATACTGCAAGATATATCTCAGCGTGCTGGGACTTGAGAACAGACGGGAATTCCTGCGGGGCGTGAAATCGGCGAACGGCTGGTTCCGCCGGGAACTGAGCCATTCTCTCAACCTGCGCAGCACGCCGGAACTGACGTTCATACTTGACGACTCCATCGAACAGGGCAGCCGCCTCATCGACGTGATGAACGAGGTGCGCCGCCGGGACGAGGAGCGGGGCTTCGCCCCCGACGAGGACGAGAGCGGGGAGGACGCATGACGCTCACTGAGGTTTCCGCCATCCTCCTTGAGAAGGACGACTTCGCTGTCATCACCCATCGCCGGCCCGACGGGGATACCCTGGGCAGCGCCGCCGCGCTGTGCTCGGCCCTGCGGAGGGCGGGGAAAAGGGCGTATATACTCCCCAATCCGGAGATAACCGAGCGCTATGCCCCGGTAAGCGACCCCTTTATGGCGCCGCCGGGGTTTGCCGGGCGTTTTGCCGTCGCGGTGGACGTGGCTGACGTGAAGCTCTTTCCGGAGAGCTTTGAGGGCGCGGTGGACCTTTGCATCGACCACCACCCCTCCAATACCCGTTACGCCGGGGCACTTTTCCTGCGCACGAACAGCGCGTCCTGCGCTCAGATTGTACTTGAACTCATCGAGATAATGCACGGCACCGTGACGAAGGAGGAGGCCGACGCCCTTTACGTGGGCCTTTCCACCGACACGGGCTGCTTCATGTACTCCAATACTGACGCCGCCGCCCATACCGCCGCCGCGAAGCTTATAGAAGCAGGGGCGGACGCCGCGGCGCTGAACCATCTCTATTTCCGCACTTTTACCGCATCACGCCTTGCGCTGGAGGGGAAGATAATGTCCACCCTGCGCTTCGGGGCGGGCGGAAGGATAGTCGTGGCCTGCGTCACTCTGGATATGATAAGCGCCGTGGGCGCCACCGAGGATGACTGCGACGATCTGGCGGCTCTCGCCGGTAAGGTAAAGGGCTGCGAGATAGCCGTCACCGTGCGCCAGCTCACGGAGGACCACTGCAAGGTGTCGGTGAGGACCAACGGTACGGTGAACGCCTCCGACATATGCAGAAGATTCGGCGGAGGAGGCCATCCCGGCGCCGCCGGCTGCGAGCTGGACGGCTCGCCGGACCGCGTGTGCGCAGTGCTTGCCGCGGCTGCGGCGGAGTTTCTCCCATGACAGGAATAATAATAATCGACAAGCCGGAGGGCTGGACGAGCATGGATGTGTGCGCCCGGCTTCGCCGGCTTCTTAATGAGAGAAGGATAGGCCACGGCGGAACTCTCGACC
>JAEETR010000111.1 GCA_016286595.1 Oscillospiraceae bacterium
ACGGCGTTCTCCGGGCGGCACCCGGCTCTCTCAAGGGCCAGTTCGAATATCCGCGGGTCCGGCTTCGCCACGCCCTCCTCCGCGGAGGCGATTATCAAATCGAGCATGGGATAAAGGCCGTAGACCTTCATCCGGTCCGCCGTGCCTGGAATCTGATTGGCGATAACGCCGATTTTGTACTTTTCCCGCAGTTTTGAAAGACATTCGGCCGCCTGGGGATAAACGGTCTCGTCTTCGCTGTGCCACGGCGTCAAAGGCAGGCCGATGGCTTTGAGCGGATGAGCGTTCTTCTGTTTTGCCAGCAGTACGGCCCGGTTATACGCCTGATCGTACGTGATATCCGTATTTTCGATGGCGTCAAGTATCCGGTGTTCATTTGCCCGGCTCTCGTCCACCAGAGTCGACCCGACGTCAAAGAACAGCCACTCTATCTGCTTCAGCATGCCGATACTCCCTGCAATTCCCGGTTTGTCGGTATGATCGCGCCGAACGCGTCCGGCACGGGCCGACGCCGTTTTCAGTTATCCGCCGAAGTGCTCGGCCACCTTCTTCAGGTTCTCGATGATGGGCAGATGCTGGGGGCACGCGCCCTCGCACTGGCCGCACTGGATGCAGTCTCCGGCCTTGCCGAAGGAACGGCCCAGCTCTCTGTATCGTCCCGTGGTGGCGCTCCACTTGGAGACGGTCTCCCGCTTGTCCTCGTTGTAAAGGGAGAAGTACTGGGGGATGGCTATATGCATGGGGCAGCCGTCGGTGCAGTAGGAGCAGCCGGTGCAGGGGATGGCGATCTGGCTCCTGAGAAGCTCCGTCGCCTTTGCGATGACCTCCCGCTCGTCGTCGGTCAGGGGCTTGAGGTCGCCGATAAGGTCGGTGTTCTCCTCCACCTGGGCAAGAGTGCCCATACCGGAGAGCATCACCTTCACGTTGGGAAGGCTGGCCACGAAGCGCAGAGCCCAGGATGCCACGGAGGCGTCGGGATTCGCGTCCTTGAACAGTTTTTCCACGCTCTCGGGCACGTTGGCCAGGGTGCCGCCCTTGACGGGCTCCATCACCACCACGGGGATGCCGTGGGCGGTGGCCACCTCATAGACTCTGCGGGACTGTATCCAGGGGCTGTCCCAGTCGAGGTAGTTTATCTGCAGCTGCACGAACTCCACCTCGGGGTGCTTTGTCAGCACCTCGTCCAACAGTTCGGGGGTGCCGTGATATGAAAAGCCGATGTGGCGGATAAGGCCTTCGTCCTTCTTCTGCTTCATGAAGTTGAAGCAGTCCAGCCGCTCGAACTTGGGATAGCTGCCGCCGTCCATGCCGTGGAGCAGATAGAAGTCGAAATAGCCCGCGCCGGTCTTTTCAAGCTGGGCGGCGAACATCTCGTCGCGGCCCTTGGTGTCGTTGAAGAAGCCCGCGTTGAGCTTCGTGGCCAGGGTGAAGCTGTCCCGGGGATGGCGCTCCACCAGCGCTCTTTTCGCCAGAGGCTCGCTCTGGAAAGCGCAGTACATCCAGGCGGTGTCAAAATAGGTAAAGCCCTTCTCGATGAAACGGTCCACCATCTCGCAGATGGGTTCGAAATCCAGACTGCCGGGGTCGTCGGGGTTGGTGAGGGGCAGGCGCATAAGGCCGAAGCCCAGCTTTTTCTTGCTAAGTTCCATTTGCTCTTCCCTTCTGCGCAGCAGCGCCGATAAAATATGCAAATATTGTAAAATACGGGAGGAGTCTTGTCAACTCCTCCCGTATCGCATTATCGCGTTATCCCGCCAGCAGGTCTATGACCCGCAGCGCCATCACCACGCTCTCCGCCCGTGTCAGATCGTTTTTCGGACGGAAGGTGCGGTCCTCGTAGCCGTTGATAATGCCGGTGCACACCAGCGCCGACACGGCGTCCTTCGCCCAGTCGGCCACCTGATCGAAATCGGGCATATCCTCCGGCGCCGGCGCTCCGTAAAAGCTCTCGCCCATGAGACGGAGGAACACGGTGGCTATCTCCTGCCGGGTGATGGTGTCGTCGGGCCTGAACTGTCCGTTGCCGTCGCCCTGCATTATGCCGGTGGCGTACGCCCTGACGATGGCGTTCTCCGCCCGGTGTCCTTCCGCGTCAGCGAAAGGATGCTCGGGGCAGTCTGCGACGACGTCCTCATCGGGGAGCATGGCGAAGATATACGTTACGAACTCGGCCCGGGTCACTTTTCTGTCTGGATGGAAATTGCCCTCGTCGTCGGGATATATCATCCCCATCTCCCAGGCTCTTTCCAGCAGATCGCCGGCCCAGTGGTCCTCGATGTCGTTTATGCAGCCGTCGGCTTTCAGAACGGTCACGGTGCGTGACGCTGAGGCGACGGTCCTGTCGCCGTCACGGATCACGGCGGCGAGAGTTGCTGCGTCCCTGCCGCCCAGAACGGCGTCAACGGGGAAAACGACCTCCATTTCCCCGGGCTTCACGGTCACGAGACGGCGGCAGAGTGTCTCCCCGTCCAACTCGATATAAAGCTCCGCCTTGTACGTTTTCGTCACGCCCAGCACCGTGAGGAGGCAGGCCCCCTCGTCCCCCGCCTGCAGCACGTCCGCAGTCTCCATGTCGAGGGTGACGGTCTTCGCGGGGTCGGCGGCGGAGGCGACGGTAAAGCCGTAATTCATCAGCTTCTGGGAATCGGGCACGCGGTAGTACTTGGCGCAGCCCATCACCACGGTGATGAGACGCCGCCCGTCCCGTACGGCGGTGGTGGTCAGGCAGTACCCGGCGGCGTCGGTGGTGCCGGTCTTGAGGCCGTCCACCCCCGCCTCGGAGAGCATGCCGTTGGTGTTGTCGTATCGTTTGCCCTTGAAAACGAAGCTGGGAAGAGACGTATAGTCAAGTATCCCGGGGAAGCGGGCTATGAGATTTCTCGAAATCACGGCCATATCGCGGGCTGATACCAGATTGGGCGCAAAGCCGTAGCAGTCGGTGAACTCCGCCTGAATGCCCATCTTCGCCACGACGTCGTTCATGCGCAGGCAGAACGCCTCCTCCGTGCCGCTTATGGCCTCCGCAAGCACGAGGCTGGCGCCGCAGCCGGAGGGCAGGAGCATGCCCTTCATCAGCGTGTCAACCGTGACGCTCTCCCCCGTCTTCAGCGGGATGTTGGTGTACTCCCTGTTCAGGGCAAGGGCGGAGGCCGTCTCGCTGACGGTGAGTACCGTGTCGAAGCCGAGCCGTCCGGCCTCTATCTCCTCGAACACTATGTAGGCGGTGACCAGCTTGGTCATGCTGGCGGGGGCCCGGGGCGTGTCGCCGTTCTTGGAGAAGAGTATCTCCCCGGTATCGTAATCCATTACGACCGCGGCCTTGGCGTTGAGAGTCGGCGGCGAAGCGCCGTCTGCCGCGGCGGGTATCTGCAGCAGGACGACAATGACCAGCAGCAGCGGCAGGAGCTTTGCTGTTTTCTTCAAGCCCATCACCCTTTTCATACGTTTCTTTCTTCGTGTTTCCCGTACTGCGGGAAAAGCAGATTTTATTTTACAATAAATTACGACTTATCACAAGTTTTTTCGACGTTTTTCCTCTTTCTGACAAACAGATCGGGGCGGCATTCGCCGCCCCGACGTCAATTCCCGTTTTATCTGCGCTGTCATTTCATGGATTCGATTATATGCCACAGCTCATCTGAACTGAGATCATTCCCAATGATGACCAGAATGTAATATTCGTCCCACTTGAACGCTATGCTGCCGTCCGCTTCTTGCTCGATCACGACGTCCTGATACGTGACGTCGCCGAGATTGTATACCGTTTTGCTTGCGGGCAGCTGGGAATAATCCGTATATATACACCATCTCATCCCGCCGGACGATGCTCCAGGGCCGTTTTTGTAAGTCAGCTCGGCGTTTTGAAACTTCCCGTCGACAAGCGTGACGGTCGTCTCGTCCTTATTCGTAAGATATTTACCGAAAGGAGCCAGATCCGGAACGTGCTCGAACACCTGGGGATATTCTTCCGGCGTGAGATATTCAACCACGTGCTCCGACGACGTTGCGTGGAACTGCGAAAAATCTGCGGGGTGCTCCCAGAAGAAGTCGAGAACTGATACCATATACTCATAACTTACCGCGTAGGAGCCCGTTATTTTGTACCGTATGCCGCTACGCTCCCAGGTCAGCGTTTTTATCTCATCCTTCATACCGACAGCTTTAATCGCGATCCCGTCTCTTTTCGTTATGGTCGGATTCGGCTCCACAAGCTTGCCCTTGCAGTAGTACTGCGTTGCGGCCTCGTCGATATCCGCATATTCCTGATCTACCGCTTTCATGCGAAGGACTCTGTTGTTTTCATTGGAGGCGCCCTGACGATTCCACCGTACCTCGATCCTGTATATCTCGCCGTCCGGTTTGGAATACGCGTTGAAACTCATATCCTCATATCCGGGCACAATGGGGATTATTCCCTTGTCCGTCAGCTCCTGACAGGGATAGGATACGACTGTCGGGGCAAACGTCAGGGACGCGGTGCCGGTCACTGCCGAAGTATATGACGGAAGAGACGTACAGTATCTGAAATAGTCGTCGGGCTGCATACTCTCCGTCCATATTATTTCGCCGGTCTCCTCAGCAGGACGGCCCTGGGTGCCGGCCGGATCATTTCCGCCGCTGTGTATCGCGATGACGGCGGCGAGCACCACGCACACGCAAAGCGCCGCGGCAATTATGATGCCTGTCCTCTTATTCATATAACCGCCTCCTGTCCGACGCTTTTTTCGACTATTATACCAACTGGTTCGGTTCCGGTCAAACGCAAAACTGTTTCTTCCTGTAATTTGTAATATCCCGGCGCCCGTGCTATACTTTTTACGGTACGATAAACCACCGGTCACGAAAGGAGTCAATGCTATGCAGCCCAAGAAAATGGCCCGGCGCTGGAGCGCCCTCACCCCCGCCGACGTTCAGATGCTGGCGGACAAGACCCCTCCCTCCAAATACTCCGTAGGCGGCTTCACCGACGGCGACTACATGCCGGAGTTCGTCACCGACCTTATAGGCCGGGAGTTCGAGCTGGTGTTTGACGACGGTCTTGCCTTCAATTACCGCTTCACCGACCTCCACGAGACGGTGTGGTCCGTGGTGGGCTACGAGAGCCATATCGACTACTGCGACGTGGTCAGGGGCGGCGACAACGTGTACTTCATCAACCACTACTGCGGCGGCTCCGTTCCCCCGGAGTCCCACCAGATAGTCGTCGACCTGGACAACGGTCTCGTCACCGCATGCGTGGCGAAGCTTTGTAACCCGGACAACGCCCGGGAGGTGTATCACGACTTCCACTTCGGTCTCGTCAGGGGTTACAGGGACCCCGGTTACCGCCACGACTATACCGAGGATATGGTGGGCAAGGCCATATACTGGGTCTACAACATCGGCGGCTTCGACGTGAAGCACATCTACACCTGCCCCACCCACTACACCGTGTGCGGCATGCTCAGCGGCGACGCCTACTGGACCGCCTCCAATCCCGCCGACTACATCAAGATAAGGGACGGTCTGTACATCTTCTCCTTCCTGGAGGAGCGGCAGTCCGGCTCCCAGGGCTTCTTCCTGATGGATCTGTACAAGCTCCACGACGTGGGCTGCTTCTTCGGCGTGAACCTTGAGGGCATCGAGTGCTACACCGTAGGCGCCAAGGGCACATGGAGCACCATGTACACCCTTCCCGGCAACAGGGAGAAAGACGTCTTTGACTGGGAGAAATGATCCCGAACAATAATAAAAAGGCTGAAAGGGATGACCTTTCAGCCTTTTTTGCTGTCTTTTATCAATGGTTAGCGCTGTACTGCTGCCAGCGCCAGCTGTCACGGCACATGTCCTCCAGCGTCTTTTCCGTCTGCCAGCCGAGGACCTCCTTCGCCTTCGACGCGTCCGCGTAGCACACGGGGATGTCCCCGGGGCGGCGGGGCGCTATCTGATAGGGCACGTCCACGCCATTGGCCTTTATAAAGGCGTTCACCACGTCCAGCACGCTGCTGCCGACGCCGGTGCCAAGATTGAACACCTCCGCGCCGGTATGGCTCACGGCGTAACGCAAAGCCGCCACGTGACCCTTTGCGAGGTCCACCACGTGGATGTAGTCCCGCACGCCGGTACCGTCATGGGTGGGGTAATCGTTGCCGTAAACGCTCAGCTTCTCCCGGATGCCCACCGCCACCTGGGTTATATAGGGCATAAGGTTGTTGGGTATTCCGTTGGGCTTTTCGCCGATGATGCCGGACTCGTGGGCGCCGATGGGGTTGAAATAGCGGAGGTTGACCACGCTCATTTCGGCGTCCGCCGCGGCGGCGTCGGTGAGTATCTGCTCTATCATGTACTTCGTCCAGCCGTAGGGATTTGTGCAGCCGCCGGTGGGACTGTCCTCGCGGAAGGGTATCTCCCCGTCGCCGTAGACGGTGGCAGACGAACTGAAAACGATACGCCTGCAGCCGAACTTCTTCATGGTCTCAAGGATGGTCAGCGTGGTGTCGATATTGTTGCGGTAGTACTCCACCGGCCTGGACACCGACTCCCCCACCGCCTTGAACCCGGCAAAATGCATGACGGCGAATATGTCGTTTTCGGAAAATATCTTCTCCATGGCGGGCTTGTCCGCCGCGTCCGCCTTATAGAAGACGGGCCTTTTGCCGGTGATGGTCTCTATGCGGTCGATAACGCTCTCCTCTGAATTGCTCAGGTCGTCGACTATGACCGCGTCATACCCGGCGTCAAGCAGCTCCACAGCCGTGTGGGACCCGATATATCCGGCTCCGCCGGTAAGAAGGACAGCTGACATATTTGTTCCTTTCCGCGCCCCGCGGGGCGCCGTGAATATGCCCGATCAGAAGACGTCCTCGTCGGACTCCATTTCATCGTCAGGCGCATCGTCCATTATCTGACTGACGTAGTCGTCGGCGGGAGCGGATGAGACGGGGGCGGTGCCGTTGATGAACTGCATCTCCTGCCACTGCTGCTTTGTGATAAGTATCTGGCGGGGCTTGGAACCCTCGAAGGGGCCCACCACGCCTATCTCCTCCATCTGGTCCACTATCCGGGCGGCTCTGGAATAGCCCAGCTTGAGCCGCCGCTGCAGCATTGACACGGACGCCTGGTTGACCTCGAATATGATGTCCACCGCCTGAGGCAGCAGCTCGTCGTACTCGCTCTTGGATTCGGCGGGCTCGGCGGAGGCCTGCTTCTGCTCGTTCTTGTCGGCGGAGGCCCGCTCTATCTCGCTGATGACCTCCTCGCTGTAAACGGCGTCGCCGCTGCTCTTGAGGAAGTCCACTATCTCCTCTCTCTCCTCGTCGGACACCCAGGTGCCCTGAACACGGGCGGGTTTGGAGGAGCCTATGGGGGCGTAGAGCATATCGCCGTTGCCCACCAGCTTGTCCGCGCCGCCTCCGGCGTCAAGGATGATGCGGGACTCCAGGGCGGAGGCCACCTTGAAGGAGATGCGGGAGGGTATGTTGGCCTTCATGAGGCCGGTGATAACGTCGGCACGGGGGCTCTGGGTGGCTATGATGAGGTGTACGCCGGCGGCGCGGCCCATCTGTGCCACGCGGCAGATGGCCTCTTCGACTTCCTTCGGGGCTACCAGCATCAGGTCGGCCAGCTCGTCGATGATGACGACGATCTGCGGCAGGGGCTTTCTCCCCTCCCTGGTCTCCAGCTCATTGTAGCGTTCCAGGTCTCTGGCGCCGCTCTCCGAGAACAGGCGATAGCGCTTCATCATCTCCGTCACAGCCCACTGCAGGGCGCCTGCGGCCTTCTTGGCCTCGGTGACCACGGGGATGAGCAGGTGCTGGATGCCGTTATATATCCTGAACTCCACCATCTTGGGGTCCACCATGATAAAGCGGACCTCGTCGGGGGTGGATTTGTAAAGGATGCTGAGGATTATGGAGTTGAGGCACACGGATTTGCCGGAGCCGGTGGTACCGGCTATCAGCAGGTGCGGCAGACGGGAGATGTTGCCGATGATAACGTCTCCGCTGATGTTCTTGCCGATGGCGAAGGTCAGTTTGGACTTGGCGGACCGGAATTCCTCGGAGTCGATTATCTCATGCAGGTAAACGGTGGAGACCTTCTTGTTGGGCACCTCGATGCCCACGGTGGATATCTTGTTGGGTATGGCGGCGATACGCACGCTGCTCACACCCAGTGAAAGCGCCACGTCGTCCGCAAGATTGGTAAGCTTGTTGAGCTTTACTCCTACCTCCAGCTCCATCTCGTAGCGGGTTATGGAGGGGCCGCGGATGATGTTGGAGATGACCGCGTTGATGCCGAAGCTGCGGAGCGTCATCTCAAGGCGCTCCTTCACGCTGCGGCTGTCCCCACCGTCGTCCCCGGAGGCGGCGACGGGCTTTGCCAGCAGGTCGATGGGCGGGAATTTGTAGGTCTGCAGCTGCTCCTGCAGCTCTTTCTGGGCGTTGTCGTCTATGAGCTTTGCTATACTCTCCTGCTCGCTGGCCACGTCCGTCTTTTCCGGCTCCTTCTTCTGGGCGGCGGCAGGGGTCTGGGCAGCGGGAGTTTTCTGTATGGGCCGGATTTTCGCCTTCATGGCGCCGATGGGGTCGGCGGGCAGTTCCTCGGTGTAATCGGGCACCGGCTCTTCCGGCGTCTCCGGAGCGGAGGGTTCGGGCTCCGGCTTCTCTTCCTCGACGACCGGTGCCGGCGTCGGCGCGGCGGTCTTATCCTTTTTGCCCCGTCCGGTGATGACCATGTCGGGCGTTACGGCGTCGGGATTGGGGGCGAACAGGCCGTTCTTCGGCTTCGCGGGTTCCTCCT
>JAEETR010000112.1 GCA_016286595.1 Oscillospiraceae bacterium
CACGGATTTCATCTTGGACCTCAATACCAGCACCACTATGCCGCCCACGATCGATCCGACGATGACGGATATGACGACGGAGCGCTTGATCACCACGTCTTTGGGGGTGGGCTCGCGGGTATAGCCGCTGCCGCCGTAGCTGTCGACGGGCGCGCCCTCGGCGGCCTTGTCCAGAAACTGTCCGGCGTAATAGATGTAGTCGGAAAAGCCGTTATACCAGTCGTTATTGCGGAAATCGTCCAGGAATTCGCCGGCCAGCACGGTCTTGCCGTAGTCGGTGAAGGCGGTGTTGCCGTAGCCGAAGGCGCACAGGTCGTAGTCTCTGTCGGCCATGCTCATGGCAAGCAGTATGCCGGACTTCTCCTCACCGATACCCATGTCTTTCCCCTTGTAGATGGCCTCGCTGAAATCCTCGATGAAATAGTACCCGTAATCGGCCATATCATCCACAACGGCGATATAGATGCCGCAGGTGCCGCGTTCGCCGGTGACCTGCTCGGCCTGGACCTGCAGATCGTAGAACTCATCGTCGGAGAGCACGTTCGTGTCGTAGTAGACGAAGGTGGTGTTGCCCCCTATATCCGCGGGAGAATCACCCGTAGCCGGAACGGCGCCTTCCCCGCCGCCGACGTACTTCTGAAGGTACGCGCCGGAAGTGTCGATGTAGGCGGTGATGCAGCCGACCCAGTCGGAACTGTCGACGTAAGGCTTTATCTTGTCGGATATCTGCGATATTTCGGCATTGGTGAAAATGGTGCCGCCGCTGCCGGAAACGTAGATACCGTATTCCTTGCCCGCAAGACTCAGCGTCAGCAGTATGCCGGACTTGTCATCGCCGATGCCCATGTCCATATCCGCGTAGGTGTCCTCGCCGAACAGGTCGATATCGTCATAGCCGTAGTCGGCCATATCGTCCGCCACGACGAAATAAATGCCGCACTGGCCGTAGGCGTCCACGATTTTCGCGGCCCGCTGGTGCAGGTCGTAATACTCGTCGTCAGTGAGAACGGCGGAGTCGCCGTAGGCATAACTGTCGCTGTCGGCGGCGGCGGGGATGAACAGCACCGCAGTCATGCACAGGAGGATAAAGAGGGAAACGAGCTTCTTTTTCATCCGAACACCCCCCCGAAGAACAGCTGAATGAGCGTCAGCACCGCCGCGACGGGCAGCATGACGCCGAAGAAGGCGGCCCAGGCTTTTTTCTTGTCCACGGGCAGGTTGCCCACCATCTTGCCCGTCTGTCCGTTCATCGCGAACAGGAAGTTCCGGCCGTTCCAGTTGGTGGACAGGAGCCACACGGGCATCATGGCGTACTTGACCCTGTTCTGATAAAGCCTCACGCTGTTGCCGCGGAGCGTGCAGGAGTCGTAGCCGATGACGGTCTGGGTAATACTGCTCAGAGCGCTCTGGGTGACGCGGTCCTGAATGCGGGACGTGTTCTCCCTGGCGTCCACGTCGTACTTGTCGGCCAGGAAGCCGGGCAGGTAGGCGGTGGAGAAGGGCTTGAGCTCGCCGTAATCATAGGGCTCGATGGAGTCCATGTAATCGTCGGGCATCTTGGAAGAGCCGTCGGCGGGTATATTTTCAAATGACATATTGCCGGCGCGGTACACGTTGAAATGCTCGGTGGTGGTCACCTGATACTGACCTTCCCGATGGGAATGGGACCGGGTGGCCTCGAAGGAGGCGGATACGTCGGCGGAGGCATCGTACAGCCAGAAGGGGACGTAAACGCCCTTTATCTCGTCGATATGATTGGCGTCGGTGAACTCCTTGGGCAGGAGCTTCTTGCCCTGGTAGTGCTTTTTGAGCGCCTCGACGGCGTCCTTCTTCTCGTAGCGGAAGGGGATTATATAGTCGGGCTTCAACGTCCCCGCGAACTGCCCGGGCACCACGGTGGGATTGCCGCAGTAGGGGCAGCTGGTGGCGGCGGTGGTGGAGTCGCAGATGAGTTCCGCGCCGCAGGAGGGGCAGGAATAGGCTTTCATGCCGTCGGCCTCGGGGCCCCAGGCGGTGCCGGTATATTCCGCCCAGCCGCCATCCTCAGCCTCCTGCGCCTGCTGCTGGGCACCGGCCTCGGCGGCGGCGGAAGCCTGCTGCGCGGCCTCTTCCTTGTCGGCGTACAGCTCCTCGATGTAGCTTACGTCGAAGAAACTGCCGCAGTACTCGCACTGCAGCTTGCCGCTCTCGCCGGAGAAGTGCAGGGGGCCGGTACAGGCCGGACACTGATAATTGGTGATCTGTGAAGGCATTTCTCGGGTTACCTCCTGTATCGGTCAGCCTCCGGCCCGCCCATGGGCAGACCGGAGGCCGGACGAGGTTACTTTACGATATCGTTGTTGTCGAAGGGGTCGCCGCACTCGGGGCAGAACTTGGGGGGCTTTTCGCCGGCGGGGACTTCCCAGCCGCACTTGTCGCACTTGTACTGCAGAGCGCCGGCGGGCTTGGGCTTGCCGCACTCGGAGCAGAACTTGCCCTTGTTGAACGCGCCGCACTCGCAGGTCCAGCCGTTCTCGGCGGGCTTGGGACTGCCGCACTCGGCGCAGAATTTGCCGGTGTTGCCGGTCTTGCCGCAGGAGGGGCAGGTCCATCCTGCAGCGGCGGGAGCGGCGGCGGCCTGTGCGGCCTGCTGCTGACCCATCTGATACAGGCTCTGGGCGTTGAAGCCGCCGGTCGCGCCGGCCATGTTCATGCCGATGAAGCCGTTCATGGCGCCGCCCTCGTTCTTGGCGGCGGACTGCATGGCGGCGGCCTGAGCGCCGACGAGGTTGGCGGCGGCCAGGTTGGGATTGGTGAAGGCGGCGTTCTTCTGCAGCTCCTTGATCATGGCCTCGTCTTCCTCGGAGGCCTTGACGCTGGACACGCCGAAGGACACTATCTCAAGACCGCGCAGGTCGCGCCACTTGGCGGAGAGCACGTCGTTGAGAGCGTCGGCCATCTCCTGGGTGTGGCCGGGAAGGGCGGAATAGCGGATGCCCATCTCGGAGATCTTGGCAAACGCCGGCTGCAGAGCGGTGAGAAGCTCGGTCTTGAGCTGGCTGTCAAGAGTGTCGCGGCGGTACTCACTGGCCACGTTGCCGCATACATTGGTATAGAACAGCAGGGGGTTGGTTATCTGATAGCTGTACTCGCCGAAGCAACGGATGGCTATGTCGATATCGATGCCGGCTCTCTGGTCGACCACGCGGAAGGGGACGGGGGAGGGGGTTCCGTACTTGTTGCCGATGAGTTCCTTGGTGTTGAAGTAGTAGACCCTCTGGTCGTTGGCGGGCTGACCGCCGAAGGTGAAGCGCTTGCCGATGTTCTTAAAGGTCTCGATTATGCTCTCACTGAGCTTGCCGGTGAAGATGGAGGGCTCGGTGGAGGTATCGTATACGAACTGGCCGGGCTCGGCGCAGCCCTCGACGACCTTGCCCTGCTCCACGATGAGCATGCACTGGCCGTCGGCCACGGCTATGACGGAGCCGTTGGAGATGATGTTGTCGGAGCCCTTGGTGTTGGAGGAACGGCCGGACACGCGCTTGCTGCCCTTGATCATCAGCACGTCGTCGGGAAGCGCCTCGCAGTAAAAGTATTCTTTCCACTGGTCAGCCAGTACGCTGCCGGCTGCGCCCAGTGCCGCCTGAATAAGTCCCATTTTAACTTCTCCTTTCAGAATGAGTGTTTTCTTTGATAAATCTCCGCGTTGCGCGGCGTTTTACCCCGCCGCCGGACGGACCGGAGGGGGAGTATGTACTTGGTTACAGTATAAGCAGAACAGCGGGAAAATTCAATTATTATTTACCCCGGATATTATCCGAAAATCCCCAGCAGGGCGTTGGCTCCGTCGGACACGGTGCCGTTTGACGACGCGCCCTTGAGCATCTCCTCCATGGGGGCGAAGTTGCCGCGGAAGCAGTCGCCGAGCGCGTCGGCGAAGTCGGCCCGGTTCACGCCCAGAGCGGCGGAGAATTTTCTGACCATGCTCTTGCCCACGAAATAGGCCGCAATACCCAGAATGAGGGCGATGATAAGGGTTATGACCACCAGCATTATCCACGCTCTTGCTATGTACTTTTTCTGCAGCTTGCGGCAGCCGCCCAGGGCCCATATCACCGAAAGGATAAGACCTACGACGGGTATGCACAGCAGGATCAGAACGCCCAGCGTCTGCCCGGAGGACAAAAGCTCGTAACGGCTGCGCTTTTTGTCGTTGGGGGACAGGGTCAGCTCGGGACTGCGCTCTTTTTTCTCCTTTTTGGGCGCGGGCTCCTCTTCGACCTCCTCCCGGACCTCCTCCTTGACGGGCTCCGGGATCACCGGCGCCGGAGACGGAGCGGTGACGGGTGCGGGTGCGGGGACGGGGACGGCCTCCTGCTCTTCGGGCAGAGAGGGCACGTCGGTGAGGCTTTCGCCGCAGGCGGTGCAGAATTTGGTGTCGTCAGGCATCAGCCCGCCGCAGACAGGACATTTTTTCATGGATTTCCCTCCTTTTATTTGGCGCTGTCACGTACGCGCCGTTATCTGTGCGGAAAGAAACATTACCCCAACCATATTATACTATACGCCGGCCGCCGCTTCAAGAAAAAAGTGGCGGCGCCGTTACGGCGCCGCCGAAGTGTTCACCTCTTTATAACTCCTATCACGTCCTCAGCCGCCACGCAGCCGAAGCCGGATATCCTGCTGTCAAAGCTCACGCGGCGGTTGTCGCCGACCACGAAATAACTGCCCTCCGGCACCTTCACGCTTTCGCCCGCGCTCCACACGCCGGGCACGTCGTCATACTCGCCGGGCATGGCCACGCCGTTGACGAACACCGTGCCGTCGCCGTCTGCGGTGACCACGTCTCCGCCGAGGGCGGCGCACCGCCTTACAAGCACCGCGCCATCCCGCCGGAACACCACCGCGTCGCCCGGCTTCGGGAGAGCGCCCCGGCGCATTACAAGCCGTTCCCCGTCGCTGAAGGCGGGGGACATGGCGCTGCCGTGGACAACGACGAAGGGACGCAGTATGACAAGCAGCGCGGCTGCCGCCAGCAGCAGTATGAGCACCGTCAGCGCGACGCCCAGCACGGCGCTGTCCTTCCGGCGGCGTCTCTGCATGCGGCGCAGCTCCTCTCCGCTGCGCGGGGGGAGGCGGCGCTCGATGTTTATGATCATCTCAGTCTGTTCCATACGAATTCCGATCGGCAGAAGATTTGATGAAGTACATAAAAAGTATAACTCGTCTTAATCCTTTTTTCAACCTGCCCCGGGTGAGGGCGATATATGAATCCGATGGTTTTTTTATATTTGGAATGTATTTAGACAGTTGACAAGTCGTTTTTTTTATAGTAGTATATTGTCACGAAAAAGCAAAATCGGAGCAATCCGATGACGCAAAACTACAGGGGCTTCTCCGGAAGTCAGCCAGTTGCCGAATTGCATGGTGTCATGCGGTTCGGCTTTTTTATTTGTTTGCAACGGTTATTAACGTCAGCCGCCTCGGAGGGTGAAGATGTTTTTAAGGAAATATTTTACAAAAACCGCACCCGAAGAGGGGAACGGGAAGAAAGTGACCCGGCGCAGTCTTGCGGCGGTGCTGCTGCTGGTGCTCGCGGTAGTGGGCGTGGCCTCCGCCATTATTTTCACAGTGGCGTGGTACGAGAACAACAAGAGCACTTCCGCTCCCGCCAATTCCATCCAGTCGGAAGTCTCGTCCCCCGCATTGTTCATCAACGCCGGCACGAGCCCCAACGGTGAGAACCAGGTCACCAGCGCCAGCACCTTCTCCGGCGAGCTCTTCCCCATATCCACCGTTGACTGTGAGAACTGGTATTACGTGACCGAGTGGCAGGACCCCGTCCTGGGCGCCAGCCCCAGAGCCAAAGCCATAGAGTACGCGCTGGCGGACGTGGCTTCCGACGGCACCTATCTCAATTCCGAGCAGAACGATACGAAGGTGGCTTTTTACAAGACCAGCTTCACCTTATACACTTCCCGTGATTCCATAAAAGTGTACCTCGATCCCGCCAACCCCATCAGCGTCAGCTACGGCGCCGGCGGCAAGGACGAGTCGAAGGATCTGGAGGCTGCCGTCCGCGTGGCGCTCATATATAATGGCAGCATCGTGTTCATCTACGCCCCCGAGGACGAGAGCGGCACCGGCAATTCCGGCGGGACCCTGACGGCCGACACCTTCTACGGCATCATCGGCACCGGAGTCGACGATATCGAAGAGGTGAACGTCCTCACAGACGGTACCCTGGGAAGATACAAGGCCGGCGGCGGCCCCGAGACGGGCTACACCGACGGCACCGCCCGCATCTGCACCGCCGATACTGACGGTGAGACCGTGACCGTATACGTGTGGCTCGAGGGCACCGACGCTCAGGCCCTCGTCGGAACGGCGGACAGCGTGGCAGAGGAAAACGGAGTAAGCGTAAACCTGAAATTTGTCGGAGTATTGAACTGAAATGCTTTTTACAAGACTTCAGCAGAATAAGCATGGCCGCCGCAGCAGTTTGCTGAGGCAGCTGATGCTGCGGGGCGTGTCCCTGGTGCTGACGGCGGCTGTGCTGGTCGGCGCGGTGTGGGCGTGGTATGCCCGCAGCGTGGAGGTGGAGCATACCGTAAAGCCCATAACCTCCGACACGGTGTCCATATCTCTTGACGACTGCGCGGTGCTGAAATACTGGCTCGACACAGAAGCCAGACCCGCCGTGAAGCGGTTCAACAGGGTCACCAGCCAGTATATCGAGATGCTGCCTTACGACACCATCTCAAACCAGAACGAAAAAACGCCCGTCATCGTGGTGATGCCCGTCGGCGGCGACGCCATATCCGGCGACATGGACCTGAAGGTCACCGTGTCCTGCACCGGCGCCTACCATCCCGCGGATGACGACACGTTTATCAACCAGTACATAAGCAACATCCTGAAGGTGCGCTGCGCCGCCATACCCATGTCGGAATTCGAAAACGCCGACACTGACGAGAAGGTGTGGCAGGCTGCGGTGGACTATTTCGCAGACAATCTTATCACGGCCCACAAGTACATCACCGGCGGCACCGGCAACCGCTCCAAGCCTTCGGCGGGAGGCGGTCAGTACATCGTGGAGATAACGATACCAAAAGAGGATATCGCCGCGGCCACTTACGACGGCCTGACATACCTCTATCTTGAGCTTGACTACGATACCGAACTCGTGGTCGATATGATGAAGCAGAACAGAGTGGTGCTGCGTATCGGTTCCAACAGCTCCGGCGTTCTGTTCAGCGACGATATGGCCGGAATAGCCATCGAGGCCGTCAGCGAGTGACGGTACGGAGGAGTCAGATGAAGAAAAGAAGAGCTGCAATAATAGCCGCGTCGGTACTGCTCATAGCGGTGCTGATAGCCGTGCTGCCTATAACCCGGGCCTGGTTCTATGCAGGTTCGCGTGTGGATATCGGCTCCGTTTCCGGCAGCGTTACCTTCGTCGCGGCATATTTCAACGGCGGCGACGGTTCGCAGGAGCATCCCTACGAGATAGACAACGCAGACCAGCTCTACAACTTGGCGTGGCTGCAGTACCTGGGGATATTCAACGTTCCCCCCGAGGATAACCTGACCGAGATCCCCCCCATGTACTTCATCCTCACCAGCGATATCGATATGAAAGGGGAGCATCTCCCCGCTATCGGCAATCAGGCCAACCCCTTCATCTCCAGCTTTGACGGCCAGGGTCATACCGTCAGCAATCTTGTCGTCAGCAACGAGTTCGACGATATGGAGCTGACCCCCGACACCGTGGACGACCTGCGGGGCGTGGAGATAGTGGGCTTCTTCGGCGTAGTGGGCTTCCCTGAGGGCTCCGGCGTCACCTACGAAAACGGCGTGGGCACCATAACCGATTCCGGCTACACCTTCAACTCCCAGGTGGCCTCCGTGGCCAACGTGCAGCTGGACAACGTCACGGTAAAGACCGAGACCGACAATTCCCTTATAGGCATCGTGGCGGGCTACGTCAACGCCCCGGTGGAAAACGTCAGCGCCAGCGGCTGCTCCGTGCAGAGCGTCACCGCCGCCAGCGCCCTGACCTATACCTCCAAGCTGTCCGACTACACCGTGGTGGGCTTCTGCACCACCCCCTACAAGGACACCATTGACAGCACCTACGTCCGCGTCTATGATCCCTCCGTCACCCTGTCCGACGGCTCCGTTGAACTGGGCACCGGCGCCGCGTGGGGCGGCTCCATAGACATGCAGAGCCTTTTCAACCGCATTGAGGGCATCAGAGCCACGGACGAAGCCATTGCCATAAGAAACTACAGCTATGTCAGCGCGGAAACAAGATATTACGTTGACGGCGTTTATGAGAGGACGGAGACCACCACCACTACCGGCCTTCCCGCCTCTTACTCCACATATTCAGACCGTACATCCACCAGCGATGAAAAGATCTGGGAATCCGCTACCGGCGGCACCTATGACGTCGACTACGGTGAGAACGGCAATTATCAGGGCGTTATGAGCCTCCTGGGCAACGGCCCCACCCTGACGAAGTCCATCGCCAACGTTTACAGAACCACCGGCTCCGACGACGCCGTGATCATCGAGGACGGCGACCATCACCTTGTGCTGTCCGGCACCACCATATCCGACAGCGATGAAGAGGGCACGTCCCTGGGCTATGACGGCAGCGCGCTCTACATCTATTCCGGCAGCGGCGATGATAAGATCTATCTCAACGCCACTGCGGGCGGCCTCACCGCCGGCGCTACCAAGACCACCAACTGGACTATATCCCAGAACGATACCGTGACCTGCACCATAGGCAATACCACCTATTACATTGCCTTTATACAGGATGAGTGGACCGTCACCTCTGACGCATCTCTCCACTATATCAGCCGCGTCACATCGGATTCCACCCGGTATTATATGACCGTGGACGGCAGCGGAAACGTCGTCGGAGATACCGACGCTCCCACCGGCTATACCGGCAGCTGGGAATACCCCACCGAAGGCGAGACCGGCTACATCAGCACCATCTCTGACGGCGGCGATACACTGTACCTTGTCTGCGAGGGTACGACGCTTTCCACCACCACCAGCAGCGCCTCCGCCACTCATTGGACCAATGAAAACGGCGGCTTCGACTGCACCTATAACGATGCCGGCTACTATATAAGCTGCGACGACAGCGGAAACTGGGGATGCTCTCTTGCAACCGTACACGACGGGTATTATATAACCGACGGAAACGACAATTTCCTGACCGTCACCGG